>JAGGSM010000228.1 GCA_021159105.1 Candidatus Bipolaricaulota bacterium | reverse complement strand
GAGCGACAGAGTTAAGCGGTGCGATTGCCGCTTCAAGCTGACAGTTGATTGCTGAAGGCCGATAACGCACCTTCCCTACAGTCTTGTCAGCCACAGCGCTGCGCGTTCAAGCATGTACACTGTCGCGACAAGGAGGGGATAGAGGATGACGAGCGATAATGTGAGCGGGAACAGTTCGTACATTCCTCCCTTCGGCGAGCCGGGCCAGGAGAACCCATCTGCAAATAGGTACTCTTCTGGTGCTTGTTGGTAGCGCCAATCATGTTTCTCTCCCTTGATGTAGGCGATGGTCGCGGAAAAGGGCGAGCTCTCCAGCGCTCGGCGGCGCAGGTGAAGGAACGCCCCGACAAGGACGGCAACGTAGGTCAGCAGGGGAATCGACCCACCGTGTACGGCGATCAGGTTGAATGATCCGTGCAGCGCCACCGCGAGGAGGAAGGCACAGGTGATCCACCAAACGCGGGCACCATTGTCAGCACGGAAACGCGCGTGCCCTACAAGGAACCCGGCAAGGGAATCGAACAGGATGTGTCCGGGAAAAGCGCGCGCCATCACTAATACCTGAAGCGCACGATGAAACTGGCCGATGTCCCCCGCCTTCCAGACGGAGTAGGTACCTGAGAAGAGGTAGGAGAAGTCCTCGTAGATTCCGAAACCTACCCCGAGAATACCGAAGTAGATGGCAACATCGAGTGGTTCCGCCAGATCCGGAAAGGGGAATCGCCATATCGTCACAGCCATCAGCGCAAACTTCACTCCCTCCTCGATCATCCCCGCGCTGACAAATGACGTGAACAGAGAAGGCCCCTCCGGAAGAGGTAGCGCGCGCTTGATCAGGAGCACCGGGATGACCGCGAGCATTCCCACGACGAAGGAGATGGTCACCCGTGAAGCGGGAAGTCGGCGCAGCGGGTTACTGCGGTAGAGGAGAAAGATGTAGGTCAGAGACAGCCCGGATGCCAGGTAGATCGCTTGCACGAATAGGTTCATCTTAACACGATCTTAGGCAGATCCTCTTTTTCGATCAA
>JAGGSM010000216.1 GCA_021159105.1 Candidatus Bipolaricaulota bacterium | reverse complement strand
CGGCGGTTTCTCAAGTTTGCCCTGGATCAAGGGGTGGATGCGGTCAGCATCTCCTTCGTGCAGGGGCCGGAGGACATCGAGACGGTGCGGAGGATCGCGTCCGAGCGAGGGAAGAACCCGTTTGTGATCGCCAAGATAGAGCGATCAGTGGCAATCCGACGTATCAGAGCGATCATGGAGGCGACCGATGGAATCATGGTCGCTCGCGGCGACTTGGGTGTAGAGACACCGATCGAGGGGATCGCTATGCTGCAGAAGCGCCTGATCCGTCAGGCAAACCTGCTCGGAAAACCGGTGATCACGGCCACCCAGATGCTAGAATCGATGGTGAGAAACAGCCGCCCCACCCGCGCAGAAGCGACTGATGTCGCCAATGCCATCCTCGACGGGACCGATGCCGTCATGCTGTCAGAGGAGTCGGCCGTTGGCGCCTATCCGGTAGATGCTGTGGGTATGCTCGCGCGGATCGCCCGAGCGACGGAAGGGAATCACCTTGACTACGGCTTCAACGAGCATCTCTCTCCGAGTGCTTTGGCGGGAGGGGAGCTGATCGAGGAGACGATTGCATCCAGTGTCGTTGCTACAGCGCGGAAGCTCCGTCCGCGTCTGATAGCCATTCCCACCCGCACCGGGGCCACGGCACGCCGCGTCACCCGCTACCGCCTGCGTCCGTGGATCGTGGCATTGAGCCACAATCGTGCAACTTGCCAGCAGCTTGCCTTTTCCTACGGGGTTCACCCCGTCTACATCGATGGAGACAGACACGACTGGCACAACATCCTCGTCGATTGGTGCAAAAAGGAAGGGATCACGCCTGGTACTGTGGTAATGACGCAGGGATCATCAAAGCACAATCCGGAGCGCACCAATCAGATCGAGGTCTTCTCTTTGGAAGAGAGCAGTGAGGAAGGATAGTTCACAACAGAAGTTGCCCGCCCAGATTGTACAAACCGCGAAATCGGCGATAATCTGCCCGGTTTATGAAATGAAGGAGGAACGATGGATACAACGATTCAAAGACTACACGCCCGCGAGATCCT
>JAGGSM010000258.1 GCA_021159105.1 Candidatus Bipolaricaulota bacterium | reverse complement strand
GCAGGCGAAAAACAAATCACCAATAGTTCTCGGATCATCATGACATCTCTGCTCAAATGTAAGCTTAAAAAACAAGCATCATTTGAAGTGAGCTGAGTTTTTTTCATAAATTATTTTTCCATGGTTTTCAATATGTTCTTTTAGATCTTTGAGGTTGATCGAGTTACAATTTACTACATCTACAAAATAGGGAATCGGCAGTTCTTCGTTAAATTTTCCAAGCAAACGGGAAGTTGTATTGTGGTTTACGTTCTCACCACAAATAGCAATGTCAATATCGGATCCCTTTTTATAGTTTCCCATTGCTCTTGAACCGAAAATTACAGCCTTTTCGATTTCGGGAAATTCGGCAAGGCTTTCTCTGATCAAAATGAAACTTTTATCGTATATACCAAAACTATTATTCATTTTTTCCCTGAAAAAAAGAGTATAAATCAGATATAAGCTTAAAATAGTCTTGTCTTATCTTGGCAATAACATTGTCAATTGTTGCTTCATCGTAAGTGTGTGAGGTTAAATTTCTGTCTTCCAAAGCCGACAACCACAATTCACCATCCTCTATGATCTCTATGTGAAAAGCCTGCTTAATGGCTTGTTTGGGGCTTTTGACTAAAAATCCTTCACTTTCCAGATAGTCTTTCATGGTTTTCCATGAAAGTTCAAAGCACACTTCGTAAAATTGAATAATACCGCCTTTTTCTGCCTCTGATGGTGTTTGTATAGATAAAGTCCGCTCCAGCAGTTTGAACGATTTTTCGAAGTTGATAAATCGTTGTTTCCAGCGGATCACTTTTTGATTTTTCATTATGTTGCTCCGATCACTCCATCATGCGAAAAAAAACATCCAATAAGTTTAATAAAACTTTTTATCAGCTATTTGTCAAAAACAACAGCACACTTTTCAAAAAAATATAACAACTACTCATATTTATTTTCAATAGTGAAATTATCGAGTTGAATTTTGCAAAATGTATCCAGAGGTCAAGTCCGCCCTAAGTAACGCATATTTGATTGAATATGAACAGAGTCAAGCCGTTGAT
>JAGGSM010000173.1 GCA_021159105.1 Candidatus Bipolaricaulota bacterium | reverse complement strand
CGGCCGTACCGTTTCCGATCGCGATCGCCTCGATGGAGAACCTGCGCACGAGCTTTACCATCGCCCTCTCCGCCTCGGCGATCCGCGCCTTCGATTGCGTGGGGTAGATCACGGTGTGATGGAGGAGCTTCCCCTGCCTGTCGAGGCAGACCACCTTGCACCCGGTGCGGTGGCCGGGATCGATCGCCAGGACAGCCTTTTCTCCCAGTGGTGGGGCCATCAGGAGCTGGCGCAGGTTCTGGGAGAATATCCCGATCGCCTCACCGTCCGCCCTCTCCTTGATGCGGCGGCGGACCTCCGTCTCCAGCGACGGCGCGAGGAGGCGCTTGTACGCGTCATCGACCGCTTCGGTCATCTCCGCCGTCGTGGGGCGGTGCGGCTTGACCGTCCGTCGATGTAGGCGCGCGAGCGCCTCCTCCTCCGGCGGGCGGATGGTGAGCCTCAGTATCCCCTCCCGCTCCCCGCGCAGCAGGGCGAGGACGCGGTGTCCCGGCGCCGAGGACACCTTCTCATCGGCGTCGAAGTAGTCGCGGTACTTCGCGCCCTCAGTCTCCTTCCCCTTGACGAGCCTGGAGTGGATGATCCCCTTCTTGAGGAAGAGGCCGCGCAGCTCACGCCTGACAGAGGCGTCCTCGTTCACCCGCTCGGCGATGATGTCGCGCGCTCCCGCCAGGGCGTCATCCACCGTCTCCACTCCCTTCTCGATATCGATGAAGGCGCGCGCCTCCCTACTCGGGTCCGTGCTGCGGTCCTGGGAGGTGATGATCTGGGCCAATTGTTCCAGCCCCTTCTCGCGGGCGATCGTCGCCCGCGTGCGCCGCTTCGGCCGGTAGGGGAGGTAGATGTCCTCGATCTCGGTGAGGGTGGCAGCCCCCTCCAGGGAGGCGCGCAGCTCGTCTGTCAACAGGCCCCGCTCTTCGAGGGAACTCAGGATCGCCTCGCGCCTCTTGTCCAACTCTTCGAGCTGCGCCAGGCGGTCGCGGATGGATGCGATCATCACCTCATCGAGCGATCCCGTCCTCTCCTTGCGGTAGCGGGCGATGAACGGGACG
>JAGGSM010000191.1 GCA_021159105.1 Candidatus Bipolaricaulota bacterium | reverse complement strand
GTAATTCAGCACCGAACTTCTTCTCAAAGTCGTCGTCTGACATAGACATGACCTCTACTGGGTCATATTCTCTTTTGGCACCCTTTTTAGGAGTAGATTTGGAACCTGACATTCCAAGCTTTCTTCTTCTATTGCTGGGGTTGCGTGTTGCTGCTGGTTCGGGGGATGGCTGAACTGGAGCTGGTTGAGCAGCTTGTTGTTCATTTGCAGCCATTTGTCGAACCGTACCTATATAAGCTTCTATATCACTCATGCCATCGGGAATTTGTCTAGTATCGCGTTGATACTGAACCATGTCCATAACTTTCGGATAGATGCCAGATTCTATATCTGAATTTAATGCAGTTATGTAGTCTGGGTTTTCACTCATAATTTTCTTACTTTTTACATCAAAACTTTTAGACATAGTGTCTATAGTTTCTTGATACGCAGGAGACTCTGAGATTGAACTTAGGGCATTTTCAATATCAATTTCTGCTTGACTTACTATGTGGTTCTGAGGGGTGTACTGTTCTTTTCCTTCTTCATCATCAGCAATGTCTACTAAATCTATCTTTGCTTGTGACAATAGACGTTTAATAGCTTCAGGATTACCTTGCTTAGCTTCAAGTAAAAGGTTGAGTTGTTCAGTATCATCCAATAAACCCTCTTTTTCAAGAGTCTTTAGTGTCTGCATGTGAGGACGCATATGTTGCATCTTCTTGTTATAGTCAACACCCATTTCAATCAAATTCAAAGCCTGGGCACTATCTTTTAACTGAAATTCTCTACCACTAGCCTTAATCGGATTCTCGAATAATTGCTTATACGTTTCCTCATAAAGTTGTAAACTAGCTGATAGGTCTTCTTCGTTAGGTTGATCTCCATTAGATTTTCCTTCTTCTTCCGCTTGCTCAGAACCAACATCAACTGCAGTATCAGTTGGTTCATCTTCATTTGCTTCTTCTCCAGGTTCTTCATCTGCGTCATCGCCTAAATCTTCATCTTCGTCTTCTTTGTCGTCGATATCAGTATCGCTCGTAAAGTCTTCTTCTGAAAGCTTTTCAAACTCTTCATCACTC
>JAGGSM010000036.1 GCA_021159105.1 Candidatus Bipolaricaulota bacterium | reverse complement strand
GCAGCTTGCCATGTATGGCTTGCCTGCCACGTTGCTATCATCATTGATCTTCAGACAGGGATCTCTCAATGCCGAAGGGCGATGAGGTAGGTGAAGTCTTCTCCGTCATCATCGATCTCAACCTTCGCCCCAAGCTCATCCTCGCAGCGGGCGGCGAGCTCCTGCGGGACGGTCGTGAACCTAAGTCCCGCCTTGCGCCCACTCACCAAGTGTGAGAAAACGATCCCGCTGCGGCAGGCGGAAAAGGAATTCTCGATGATTGCCATCATCGAGTCCATCGGGTCGTCTCCGATCGGATAGCCTAGGACGCTCAGGATGTACCCCGTATCGAAGCTTGCGGGGGGAAGAGGATTCTCCAGTACATCACGATGCTCAAAGGAGATGTTGTCCCGGCCTGAATACCGCTTGCTGGCCTCATCTATCATGCGCGAGCTCACATCTATCCCGTGATAGGCCGCGTACAACAACTTCTTCTCATCGAGGTATGCTATTAGGTGCCCCAGACCGCAGCCGAGATCGAGTACTCTGCCCTGCGGCGGTAAGAGATCTGTAGCGCGCGCGAAGAGTCGCTTCTGCGCCTCCACACCGGAGTATTCGAGGACCATCATGTCGTCTCCCGATAGCAGACCGACGCGGGCGTCGTAGAACGCACCGCACGCTTCCGGATCGGGAAATCCAGACGGTGTGTAGCGAAACATGCGTTTCTTCAGCTTCTTGGCTATCGATCGCAGCGGCTTCATGGTTTCATGTTGAGAGACTCAGCCAGTGAGTGATTTTGCAGTCTCCCGATTCCTCAATCACTCAATATCATCCCGTTCTCTCTTCGACCGCTTGTTCGACAGGCTCTTCCCCCTGCTCTTGAGGCTTGTTCTCCTTGACGCGGGCGAGGACCTCGTCGATCGACCCCGCCATGTAGAACGCCTGCTCCGGCACGTCGTCCAGCTCTCCGTCGATGATCATGGCGAACCCCTTGATCGTGTCCTCCAGCTTGACGTACGCCCCCGGACGGTTGGTGAAGTGCTCGGCGACGTGGAACGGCTGGCTCATGAACCGCTGCACCTTGCGGGCGCGG
>JAGGSM010000240.1 GCA_021159105.1 Candidatus Bipolaricaulota bacterium | reverse complement strand
GACGAGGGGTACAACGTCGAGTGGTCGCAGGAGCTGAAGCTCGAGGATTCGGTGAATGAGTACATCAACGCCTGGGTCGTGATCCACATCCTCCGCCGCGTCCTCGGATTCGAGAATGAGGTCCCGTTTGGGACGATCTTCAACATGAGTGTCGGCTACAACCTTGAAGGGATCAAACAACCGCGCATGGTCAAATTCATGGACACGATGATCGATGCCTCCGAGCAGATCGCGCAGATCAAGAAGATACTCTCAGAGAGATGGCCGGAGTTCTCTGACATCGAAATCCCAACGAGGCTGACGAACAGTGTCACCCTGTCCACGATGCACGGTTGCCCACCAGATGAGATCGAGCAGATCGCCCGCTACTTGATCGAGGAGCGCGGCCTGCACACGATCGTCAAGCTCAACCCAACGTTGCTCGGTAAGGACGAAGTGCTGCATATCCTGCACGATGAGCTAGGGTATACTGATATCGACATCCCGGACAAGGTGTTCGATAACGATCTGCAGTACGACCGTGCTGTCCGCCTGATCAGTGATATGAAGGAGTCTGCCGCCAAGCGCAATCTCTTCTTCGGCGTGAAGCTGAGCAACACCCTGGCGATGAAGAACCACCGCGACGTCCTCCCCGGAGAGGAGATGTACATGTCCGGCCGGGCGCTCTACCCGATCACGATGACGCTTTTTGACAAGATGATGCGCCAGTTCGATGGCGATCTGAACGTATCCTACGCCGGTGGCGCGGACGCGTTGAACGTTGTCGACATACTCTCTGCAGGCGCCCTTCCCGTCACCTGCGCCTCGGAGCTGCTGAAGCCCGGTGGCTACTCGCGCTTGCTGCAGTTCGTGGAGAACATCGAAATTGCTATGAAGGATCGGAAGGCGAAGAGCCTCGGTGATCTATCGAGTGATAAGCTGACGAACCTCGCGCGTGCGGCGGAAGGGGCGCGGGAGGATCGGCGCTACAAGAAGTCCTATCACCGCTATGGCCTACCCAAGCTGAGCTCGGAACTTCCGAAGTTCGACTGCATCACCGCCCCGTGCAGTGCGACCTGCCCGGTGGAGCAAGACGTACCCG
>JAGGSM010000114.1 GCA_021159105.1 Candidatus Bipolaricaulota bacterium | reverse complement strand
CAAGCTGCACACGCTACGAAGGCAAAGACATGTTTGGTAACGTTGGATCTTGCGTGGTCCTGAACGTGGCAGGCGAGCTGTACACGCTACAAAAGCAGAGGTCTTGCGTATCATTGGGGCGCGTGCCCAACGTTGCTCTTCAAAGTTGACGTTGCCCGCAGAGATCTGTTATGAGTGTCACGGAGGACAGCTCGATGAGCCAAGAGAACGAGCCAGCGACGAAGAGAGATCTTGAAGAACTAAACCAGGATCTCAGCGCAAAGATCGATGCGAACGCCGCGCTGATTTCGCGGGTTGTTGCTACAGTGGTGGATAATGGAGAGAAGTTAGCCCTATTGATTACGAAAGCACAGGAATTTGATGGATACTTCAAGAGGATTATGACCACGCTGGATGGGTTGGTGGCAGACTCTGCACGGCTCGATCCCTTACAGGGGGACATTCCCCGCCCCTTGAGGCGTGCTTCTCACAAAGCGTCTTGATACACCGCGTACTTGCGGCAGGGTAGTTCATTCAGGAGAGAACAGCGATGAACAGCCAGTTCGAGTCGGTGGGGGTTCGGCGTGGGGAAGAGTAATCCCGGGATCGACTGGATCACTACTCCCACATGTTCTTGATTCGCTTCTGGATGTCCGCTCCGCTCTCGATGTCCATCGGCATGTCGTCCCCCGGGTCGTACTCCAGGTGGACCTCGTCGATGCTCGCCATCACCTCGTCGGTGAGGAAGCGGGAACGCTGGGCATAGGTGTGCCCGTCGGTGAGTGCATACCACTTGAAGTAGTAGCGCAGCGGCCAGGTTATGTACAGGAAGTCACGCGCCCGCGTCAGGGCGACGTAGGTCAGCCGCAGCTCTTCTTCGATCTCCTCTTGCGAGCCGGTGGACATGTCCGAGGGGAGGAAGCCGTCGGCGGCATGGGTGAGGTAGACCACGTCCCACTCGCATCCCTTGGCGGAATGGATCGTCGAAAGGACTAGCCAGTCCTCATCCCTGTGCGGCGGTCCAGCGAGGTCGCTCGTCGATGTGGGCGGATCGAGCTGCAGATCGGCGAGGAAGTCGCTCCTCGATTTGTACCCGGCTGCGATCTGCTCTA
>JAGGSM010000107.1 GCA_021159105.1 Candidatus Bipolaricaulota bacterium | reverse complement strand
AGCGATCAGAGTTCGTTTCCAGTGCTTTTCCGGCCAAGGAGTCGAACGCCTCGCGTATCTGCTTATCCGCCGTCTCGATCCACTGCGCCTTCTCATCCCTCACCTGCTTGATGGCAATGAGCTCCTGCTCTTTGCTCTTAAGCTGCACCTGTAGCGATGCGATCCGCTCGGCTGAACGCAGCCGAGCCGCGAGGAACCCCACCACAACACCGACGATGATCCCAATTGCCAGAGCCAGCCACTGCATATCGATCCTCCTTGGGCCTTATCTTACCACACGCGATCGTCAAGCGGGAAACGACAAGTAATCGGCGATGGCGAACTTCTCTACGACGGCCTCCACGAACTTGGTCCGCACAAGGAGAACAGGGATTACCCCTGATCGCAGGAGCATCCGCAGGGCATCCGCGTGTCCCTTGCCATCAAGCTCCAGCCGCCCCACCTCATCGAGGAAGACGATCTGATCAGTCGCGATTGCGCTCTCGATCGCGGCACGGGCAAAGGCGATTGCGTCTTCAGATAGATAGAACTTCCCGATGGAAACCCCAGGTGGATTCAGCGTGGCAAACGGTACTTCCTTGCCGGTTTCGATATCGAGCACGCGGTAGCCGATCGTATCCTCGCCATCGAGGATGCGGGGGCTGATGATCCCCCCTACCTTGAGTCCTCGCTTTCTAAGTTTCGTCACAAGGCGCTCTGCCAGGCGCGTCTTCCCCGCACCGATTTCGCCTTGGATTATGATGCATCTCTGCTTGTGGTGCTCAACCTGCTCGATGATGGCAGCAAGCACTGGGGCAGCATAATTCTTGGTTTCATCCATCTTGTCCACAGATTAGCGCGTGACCAGTGCGGCAACAAGAGTGCGCCCCTCAACATGTGAGGGGCGCTCGAAAGCATTGATGAGTCGTTACGCGTATTCTTACAGCAGGCCGACGCGCTCGTTGAACGCCTCGATCAGTTCGTCGATTGGCTCGACCAAGCGGTGGATGCGGTCCCAATAATCCGGGTAGTCGTACCACTGCGCGTCCAGCTCCTCCACCGATTTACCCATCTGCTCGATCCACGTGTAGTACTTCAGGTTGTGGATTCGCTTGCGATCCTGGTAGC
>JAGGSM010000045.1 GCA_021159105.1 Candidatus Bipolaricaulota bacterium | reverse complement strand
AGGAAGATCCACGCAAGTGGGATGTAGTTATACCCGAGTATCGGAATCTCGCTCGGAGTGGGGAGTATCACCGCTGCTCCCACCTCGTACAAGAAGATCAATAGAAGTCCAACGAAGATGTGCATGGCAAAGACTACTGCGCCACTAGCAACGCTCGCAAGCGAATATCACCCAAATACGCGCTATACTGTGCAATCACCACAGCACCAGGAGGGAAGAGATATGGACTACCAAGCACGTTTGGATGGACTGAAAAAGAGGCTTAGAGAGCAAGGGATCGACGTTCTCGCGCTCCTCCCCGGAGCGAACCTGACATACCTCACAGGGACAGCAAAGGAACAAAGCGAGAGACCGCTCGTCTTCTTCCTGGCATCATCAGGTTCGGCCCGCCCGACCGTTCTTCTTCCGCACCTGGAGGTGGAAACTTTCTCCCAGGCCCTTCCCTACAAAGTCGACCTCGTTGCTTACACCGACGAAGAGGGATATGCGCCAGCTTTCGCAAGAGCTGCCAATGTACTCAGCCTGCCGGAACGGACGATCGGAGTGGAGGCTCGCTCAATGCGCCTCCTCGAGCTTCGCCAGATCGAACGAAACGCACACGACGCGAAAGTCGTCGAGGCCGACCAGCTCCTGTCGCAAGCGCGGATGCAGAAGGATCGAGACGAGATCGAAGCTATCCGCACAGCAATCAAAGTGAGCGAAGAATCGTTGAGGGCCACCTGTGCACAGGTAAAACCAGGGATGAGCGAGCGCGATGTACAGATGATCCTCAACATGGAAATGCTGAAGAACGGTGCGGACGGGCATGGCTTTCCTCCGATCGTCCTCTCCGGGCCCCGTGCTGCTCTGCCACACGGTTCCGCAAGTGACCGATGCCTGCAAGAGGGTGACTGCCTCCTCATCGACTACGGCTTCCGCGTTGGAGCCTACTCCGCCGACATCACCCGCACCTTCTCCATCGGCACAGCTAACCCAGAGTGGAAGGAGATCTACGAGATCGTGAGAGCGGCAAACGAGGCCGGTCGCAAGGCGGCTGGACCTGGCGTTGCAGCAGAGGAGGTCGATGCCGCCGCGCGCAAGGTGATCGTCGACGCCGGGTACGGCAAGTACTTCACCCATCG
>JAGGSM010000068.1 GCA_021159105.1 Candidatus Bipolaricaulota bacterium | reverse complement strand
GAAAAGTAGCCTGTCCCCTTTTTAGATCACGGGGTCAAGCGGCTCTCTGCCGGAAAGGACTGAAAGGACGTTGTCAACGGCGATCTTGGCCATTCTCCTACGCGTTTTGCCAGTAGCACTTCCGAGGTGAGGCGCGAGGACAACCCGCTCTTTCAGTTTGAGAAGTCCGGGGTGGACCTTCGGTTCGTTCTCGTAGACATCGATCCCCGCCCCTGCGATCTCACCTGTTTCGAGCGCCCACACGAGCGCGTCTTCGTCCACAACCGGACCACGGGCGACGTTCACGATGATCGCATTATCCTTCATCATCCGGAAAGCCTTCCTGTTGAACAGGTGATGTGTTTCTTGTGTGAGTGGCGTGTGCACGCAGATGAAGTCGCTCTCGGTGAGTAATTCGTCGAATGAGACCGAGCGAGCATTCAGTTCCTGCTCCGCATCGAGGCTGCGGTGCCTGTTGTGGTATAGGATGTTCATTCCGAAGCCAAGATGCCCGCGCCGAGCAACCGCTGTGCCGATCCGTCCCATCCCGACAATGCCGAGAGTCTTACCGAACACGTCACTACCCAGGTGCTCTTGCAACAGCTCCCAGCCGAGGAACCTCTCCGCACGTACATACTCATCTGCCTCCACGATTCGCCGCGCGGCTGCAAGGAGAAGAGCAAAGGTTAGATCGGCGGTTGTCTCAGTGAGGGCACCCGGCGTGTTTGTGACGACGATCCCTCTTTCGCGGGCAGCGTGAACGTCGATGTTATCATAGCCGACGCCGAGGTTGGCGATGATGCGAAGATTGTGCCCAGCAGCCATCACTTGCGCATCGATTACATCCGAGAGGAGGCAGATCAACGCGTCGACATCCGTGACGCGCCGCAGCAGTTCATCGCGCGCTATCGGCCCTTCTTCACCTCTCATCCTCACGTCGTGTTCTGCAGAACGCAGCCGCTCTATCTCATCTTCAAAGATGCGGCAGGTAACGTAGATTCTCGCCATCTCTACTCCCTGGGGATCGCTCCACGCGCAAGCTCATCGCAGCGCTCGTTCTCCTCGTTTCCGGCGTGTCCCTCCACCCAGTGAAACGCCACATCGTGCTTTGCTACTAGCTGATCGAGCTCGCGCCACAGCTCAGCGTTCTTCAC
>JAGGSM010000164.1 GCA_021159105.1 Candidatus Bipolaricaulota bacterium | reverse complement strand
AGGAGGTGGGGCGGGATGAAACTATACAACACCCTCACGCGCGACCAGCAGGAATTTGTGCCACAAGATGGAAAGACAGTGAGGATGTACGTCTGTGGCCCCACCGTCTACGATCATCTTCATATCGGGAACGTACGGCCGGTGATCGTCTTCGACACGCTGCGCAAGTACTTCCAGCGGTTCCAGGGCTGGGACGTGATCTACGTGCAGAACGTGACCGACCTCGACGACAAGCTGATCAACCGCTCAATCGAAACCGGCGAGCCGGTGAGCGAGATCGCCGAGCGTTACACGAAGTCCTACTTCAGTCTCCTTACAGAACTAGGAGTCGAGACGCCGTCGCACAGCCCGCGCGCGACGCAGTTTATCCCGGGAATGATCGATCTGATCAAAGGACTCATTGACAAAGGACTGGCCTATGAGTCGGACGGCGACATCTACTATCGCGTCTCCGCCTTCCCAGAATACGGAAAACTCTCCGGGCGCAAGGTTGACGACTTGCGGGTGGGAGCCCGTATCGCCGCATCGGAAAAGAAGGAGAACCCGCTCGACTTCACGCTGTGGAAGAGGTCGAAGCCTGGCGAGCCAAAGTGGGACTCACCGTGGGGCGAGGGGCGGCCGGGGTGGCACACGGAGTGCGTCGTCCTGTCGCGCCATTACCTCGGCGATACGCTCGACATCCACGCCGGAGGTAACGACCTGATCTTCCCCCATCACGAGAACGAGATCGCGCAGGCGGAGGGGCTGACCGGAAAGACGTTTGCCCGCTTCTGGCTGCACAGCGGGATGCTCATGTTCCACGGCCAGAAGATGTCCAAGTCACTGGGGAACTTCGCCTACGCCCACGACGTGATCGAGGAGTTCGGAGCGGAGACGGTGCGCTACTTCTACCTGTCGCGCCACTACAGGAAGCCGCTCGACTACTCGACCGAAGGGCTGCAGGAGGCGCGTGTGGCGATAACTCGCATCCAGACGCTGATCGACGAGGTGACAAGCGAGCATTCAAGCGAGAGCGTCGGCAAAACCAACGAACAGGGCCGTGAGTTCCTTACCTCATTGAAACCGCTGCGCGATCGCTACATTGCGGAGATGGATTCAGACATGAACACCGTCGGCGCGATCGCGGCAATCCAAGAC
>JAGGSM010000244.1 GCA_021159105.1 Candidatus Bipolaricaulota bacterium | reverse complement strand
TGCCACTGTCTCGAGCAACGAGTTACCCGACGAGTCTGACAGTGCGGCGGTGCAGATCAGCGTTGGGCCGAACTACACGATCACCAAGACGGTGACGGATGTAGGTGGAGAGGGTCCAACAGGGACGGTTGATGCAGCTGGTGACGTGATTAGCTACGAGATTACGGTAGAGAACACGGGCAACGTATCTCTGACCGGTGTCAGCGTTAGCGATCCGCTTCTCAACCCGCTGAGTGGTCCTACGGGCGATGATGGGAACAGCATCCTCGACGTTGGGGAGACGTGGATCTACACGGGAAGCTACACGGTGCAGCAGAGTGACATTGACAGTAACGGTGGTGGAGACGGAGACATTGACAACACTGCCACTGTCTCGAGCAACGAGTTACCCGACGAGTCTGACAGTGCGGCGGTGCAGCTGCTGCAGACCCCGGGGATCGACATCGAAAAGTCCACAAACGGACAGGATGCCGATACCGCGCCGGGTCCTAGCCTCACTGTGGGTTCTCCGATTACCTGGAGTTACGTGGTGACGAACACTGGGAACGTAACGCTGACGGACATCGTGGTAACGGACAGTGTTCTTGGAGCGGTAGGAACGATCGCTTCGCTGGCGCCGGGGGTATCACAGACGCTGACGATGAACGGCACCGCGGCTGCCGGGCAGTACGTGAACACCGGAACAGCGACGGTGAACTATGGAGGAAAAGAGTACACCGACAGTGATGACTCGCACTACTTCGGAGCCGGTGCCGACCTGTCGCTGACCAAGTCCGTAGACAATGCGGAACCGCAGGAAGGCGACACGATTGTCTACACGATCACTCTCACCAATGGCGGGCCGAGCACTGCAACAGGCGTTCAGGTTACAGACGCCTTGCCTGCGGGTCTAACTTACGTTTCCGACAATGGTGGCGGAGCGTATGACAGTGGCACAGGTGTCTGGAGCGTGGCTAGCCTTGCTAGCGGTAGCAGTATGTCGCTTGCGATTAGCGCTACGGTGGACGTGGGTACCGCTGGATCGACACTAACCAACACCGCTGAAGTAACAGTCGCTGGCCAACCCGATCCTGATTCCACCCCCAACAACCATGACCCCGATGAAGACGATCAATCGAGCATCGACCTTACGGTACAGAGC
>JAGGSM010000027.1 GCA_021159105.1 Candidatus Bipolaricaulota bacterium | reverse complement strand
TTTGTAGTTGAAACAAACGTCCATTATCCCACCGATATAAATTTACTCTACGATGCCATCCGCAAAGTTGTCACACTCATTGCAGCAATATGCGTAATGCTAAATTTTTCGGACTGGAGGCAAAGTAAGCACAACCTTAAGACCATAAAGAGACTTTTCCGAAAAGCTCAGCAGCTAAAACGGTCAACATCAAAAAATCCTGAAAAAATGGAATTGCGAAAAATACAGATCATCAAAGCCCATCAAGAATACATTGACAAAGCGCAAGAATTTTTATTCAAGGCTCGCATAGTAATTGAAAAGATTGATTTAAGCTCTCTTCCGTTCGACATTAATCTCTTTCAAATTTCTGTGAAAATCATGGAGATTCAAGGTTATATGCAACATGCTGAAAGACAAATTTATCAGATCAGCAGACGTGTCATAGAAGGTGAAAAGATTCCTCATGCGGAAAAAGTATTTTCAGTTTTTCAAGAGCATACAGAGTGGATCAGCAAAGGTAAAGCAGGTGTTCCTGTTGAGCTCGGATTGAAGGTATGCGTCCTTGAAGACCAATATGGCTTTATTTTACAGCACAAGGTTATGCAAAAACAGACAGATGATCAGGTTGCGATTCCCATGGTGGAACAAACCCTGGAGATTTTTCCCGAACTGAATTCATGTAGCTTTGACAAGGGGTTTCATTCACCCACCAATCAACAAAAATTACGAAGCATCTTGAATACCGTTGTCCTTCCCAAGAAAGGAAGACTGTCCAAAGCCGATAAAGAAAGAGAATATTCTAAAGATTTTATCAACAAGCGGCATCAGCACTCAGCAATAGAATCTGCGATTAATGCCTTGGAAGTACATGGCTTGGATATGTGCCCGGATCATGGTATTGACGGCTTTGAGCGTTATGTTTCTATGGCGGTTCTGGCCCGAAACATTCAACAGTTGGGAGTAAAACTCCGCCAGATTGAAATAAAAAAATTGAGAAAAAAGAAATTCCAACGAGCCGCTTGATTTACAAAATATACCTTGTTGTCATTTTACCTCTGAAGGAGAGCTACGTCTAAAATCTGTCCCAAATCTAAATTTATTGGTTGTGCGTAACCAAAAGACTTATCGCTCAAACTAAGCGGGTCAATTTTACAGGAAAACCCA
>JAGGSM010000075.1 GCA_021159105.1 Candidatus Bipolaricaulota bacterium | reverse complement strand
ATAGGCCGATATCCTCTGCCCGATGTGGGAATCGGATAAAACCGCAATACGAATGCTCATCGGCTACTTCTTGTTCTTGTGCCGATCCTTCTTCCTGCGCTTTTTCCTCTTGTGCGTGGCTATCTTCAGCCGCTTCTTTTTCTTGCCACAAGGCATACGCTCTCCTCCTACTTACGGCATGCTATACAGATATTCCGCAGATAATATATATCTATAGCGAAACACGCAAGGCATTTCTTCAAAAGCCTTGGGCGGTAAATAGACATGGTATCCCCCCCTTGACCAAAAATTATGGATTTGTATGTTTGGATTGGATGAAAAATAAAACCTACAAAGCCTTGGTCGAGAAAGAAGGATACCAGTATGATAAAATATAGCGAAGTCCTTGATGGTCCGCAAGTTGAAAAGGTTCGCCTTCGGATGGTCAGATTCGCACAAGATTGCGGCATAAAGGCGGCAGCGCGTGAGTTTGAAGTCAATCGGAAGACGGTCAGGAAATGGGTCAGACGCTACGATGGCAGCAAAAAAAGCCTGTCCGACCGAAGTCGTCGTCCGGCGAACAGCCCGAATCGGATGCCAATCGAGATGGAAGAAGCCATCACGGCCTATCGGGAACGCTTCCCGACGTTCGGCGCACGCCGGATCAAGGATGAACTCGACATTCCCCGCTCGCATGTCGCGGTGCATCGGGTTTTGAAGCAAAATGGGTTCGTGAAAAAGCGTCGCAAGAAATGGAAACGAAAGCGCGATTTGAGGGCGCTCAAGGCAAAGATGAGGCCGTTCGAGAAGATACAGGTCGATGTCAAATATCTCGATGACATGCCGGAGTTCTATCCGGCGTTCATTCGGCATCGTCTTCCGCGCTATGAGTATACGGCACGGGATGTTATGACCGGATTCACCTTCATTTCGTTTGGCCATGAGTTCAGTCAGGCCAACTCGGTGAACTTTCTGGTCTATCTTGCGGATCGTCTTGAGGTTCTTGGAGTTAGGGCGAAAGACTGCGTAATCCAGACGGACAACGGAGCGGAGTTCACGTCCACGTGGAACAGCGGCAAACGCAGCGCTTTCGAGAAGTGGGTCGATGCTTATTTTGCCGGATACTCGAACATCCCGCCGGGTGCGAGCACCTATCAGAGCGATGTGGAGACGTTCC
>JAGGSM010000059.1 GCA_021159105.1 Candidatus Bipolaricaulota bacterium | reverse complement strand
GTCAAGATGATCCTTTCAGAGCAGAAATGTCCAGAAGAGTAGACATTTCAAATTTGTCTATATCTTCATCAATAGGTTTAATTCTACGGAGATACTCTTTCTCTGTAATCTCACCAGAGATATATTGCTTATAATTCTCTTCCAACATCTTTTGCATTAGTTTTAAGGGGATGTGTTTACTACTACGATACAGCTAGAAGATATGGAAACAGGACAAGATAAACACCCAAGTACCACCCAAGTACTACCCAAGTACCACCCAAGTACCACCCAAGATGAAAGAATAAAAGAAATTTTAGTATTTTGTAAATCAGCTCGAACATCTCAGGAAATCATGGACTTTGCACAACTAAAGAGTAGAAAGCATTTTAGAACAAGTATCTTGAATCCATTAATAGAATCTAAGCTACTTTCACTGACAATACCAGATAAGCCAAATAGCCCTAAACAGAAATACATAACTATAGACGATAAGAAAAGTCTAGATTAATGGCAAATCAAACCTACAGAGTTCTCGAACTCATAAAACGCTTCAACAACAATGAACAAGTTTGTATATCGGATCTTCAATATGAAGATATGTGGGAAGGTAAAAGTGAAAAGACCATCAGAAGAGACCTTGACATCATCAAAAAAGTCTTTCCAGATACTTTTCATCTTGTACGAGGTGAACAAGGCTGTTACAAAGCAATAACCAATGAACTCTTCAGCAACATCACCTCTGCAGAAAATATGTCACTGCTTGTACAAACCTTCAACATAGCCGACAGAAGCAACCTCTTTTCAGACCTGAACATAGACACAGCAGACAAAAGCATACTTGAAAAAAAGATCAAAGAATCAAAAAATACTTACCTCTTCAAAAGTAAACCTTTTGAAAATAGCTCAGGTGATGTCACACTCTTTAAAAAACTTGAACAAGCCATTTACCACAGAAAAGAAATAGTCATAGATTATAAAGTCGTCTCTACAGTTGAACAACGAAAAGTTAAACCCTATAAAATTGTATTTATGAATGAAAACTTTTACCTAGCCTGTGAAGTTGAACACCCAAACTATCAATTTTCCCTCTTTCGTATCTCTAAAATAGAAGCGCTTGAGTCTACAGGTAAAAGCTTCCACCAAAACAGAGAGATAGCCTTATTCATCAAAGATATGCAAACCCCAATGGCAAAATA
>JAGGSM010000168.1 GCA_021159105.1 Candidatus Bipolaricaulota bacterium | reverse complement strand
GAGTACCTGAAGATGGGACTTTTGTTGTAGCTTGTTCTTGCTTCCGGAAATGTGGATCTGTGGCTGCCTGTTACAGGGCCGAATAGAGTTGTACAATTGCGCTCCTGCTCGGGATGCAGGTGGTCTGACACGGCTTCTGTGCCCAGCCAAAATCCAACAAGTGAGAAAGGAAGAGTAGATGAAAAGAGCGAGCCTAGTACTGATCTTGCTGCTTGCGTTGATCGTTGTGGGTGTTTCGGTGAGCGAAGCGTTTGCTTCGGATTCTTTGGGGGCAATCGTGAATGTTCAGAAGACGAATCGAGCGCTACATGTGTTGGCGATGCTCCTTGTCGGTTTCGGGTTTCTCATGGTCTTTGTTCGGAAGTACGGACGCTCGGCGCTGACGGCGACCTTTCTGCTGGTGAGCGTGGCAGTTCCGCTGTACATGTTCATCAATAGCACGGGGATCTTCGGAGAGGCGAACGCTGGGATCGATGGGCTCATCCTTGCTGAATTTGCCGGTGCGAGCCTGCTGATATGCGCCGGTGCCGTCCTCGGGCGGCTGAAGATGTGGCAGTACATAATCCTCGGGCTCCTTTTCGTGCCAAGCTACATGTTCAACGAGTGGATCCTATCCTCCGGCGGCTTCGGGTTGATTGCCAAGGGTGCGTTCGCCGATACGGGCGGATCGATCATCATCCACGCGTTCGGCGCGATTTTCGGCCTTGGGGTAATCCTAACAATGACCACGACGAAAGAATACCAGACACCGATCGAGTCCGATACCACGAGCGATCTCTTCTCCATGCTCGGGAGCATGATGCTGTGGATCTTCTGGCCCAGCTTCTGTGCAGCGCTCGTTCCCGCGGCTCTCGTGCCGGCCACGGTGATCAACGTTGTCCTTGCCCTGTCGGGCTCGACGGTTGCTACCTACCTCATGTCGGTTGCGTTACGCCGCAAGATCGCGATCTCCGACATCGCCAACGCGGCGCTGGCAGGTGGCGTTGCCATCGGTTCCACCTGTGATCACGCGGCTCCTGGTGTGGCGATGCTCATCGGCGTGCTCGCCGGGACGCTCTCTGTCGTCGGATTCGCCGCCATTTCAGAGTGGTTCCAGAGAGCGGTCAAGAAGGTCGACACCTGTGGAGTGATGTACCTGCACGGCCTGCCGGGGATCATGGGCGGACTTGCAGCGCTGTTCGTTGTGCATGGT
>JAGGSM010000262.1 GCA_021159105.1 Candidatus Bipolaricaulota bacterium | reverse complement strand
GGCAGAAGAAGAGATCGATGTGATCATGCCCGGGTACACGCACATGCAGCACGCTCAACCGATCCTGTTCAGCCATTGGATCCTCTCCTACTTCTGGAAGATCGAGCGCGATCTCGAACGCCTATCCGCCGTCGCGGCCGGGGCCTCCGTCTTGCCGCTGGGATCAGGGGCGCTCGCCGGTAATCCGTTTGGGATCGATCGAGAGTGGTTGGCAGAGGAGTTGGGGTTCTCCAAGGTGAGCGAGAACAGCATAGACGCGGTGAACGATCGCGATTATGTTGTGGAGTTCCTCGCCTGGGCCGCGCTGGTGCAGGTGCACCTGAGCCAGCTCTCCGAGGACCTCATCCTGTGGTCGAGCCGCGAGTTCGGGTTCGTCGAGTTGGATGATACCTACTCTACCGGATCGAGCCTGATGCCACAGAAGAAGAACCCGGATGCGCTCGAGCTGATGCGAGGAAAGAGCGGGCGCATGACCGGCCACCTGGTTGCCCTGCTGATGGCGCTCAAGGGTCTCCCCTCCACCTACAATAAGGACCTGCAGGAGGACAAGGAGGCGCTGTTCGACGCGATCGATACCTTACAGCTGGAGCTTCCGGTAGCGACAGGAGTTATTGACACGCTCAAATTACATAAGGAACGCATCTTTGCGGCCCTCGACGACGGAATGCTCGCTACGGACGTCGCCGACTACCTAGTGGGTAAAGGGGTTCCTTTCCGGCGGAGCCACCATTTGGTCGGCGAGGTAGTGAAGCGGGCCGAAGAGCGAGATTGCTCGCTAAGGGATCTTCCCCTCTCCGAGTATCAGCGCATCGACCCTATTTTCTCTGAGGACGTATACAAAGTGTTTGACTTTGCCCGTTCGGTCGCCGCCCATTCCGGACGCGGCGGCACCGCTCCGTCGGCGGTGCGTATGCAGATAGAGAAGGCCAAGGAGTCACTCCAGGACACTTTTCACTCATGATATGACTGCTTTGGTAACCTAGTTCATTCGGTGCGGGAATCTGGCTATATCCCTGTGTTAGGCGCGGAAGAAAACAGCGCCATTCAAGGCTCCAACTGGAGTTTCCAGAATGAATAAAAAGACCGTCTGAAGTATCAGTGGCCTAGCAACAAACCCTTCGGCGCGAGGAACTGTATTTTACTTTACCCTGGATATGTTTCTACGCCGCACTGCCCAGCGGCATGTACCAGGCGCGCGTCCTGTGTAGCGAGAGGCAGTCCATT
>JAGGSM010000089.1 GCA_021159105.1 Candidatus Bipolaricaulota bacterium | reverse complement strand
CCATTTGTGTAGACGATCCTGCCGCGGGAGATCGTCGTGTCGACCGCTCCTTGTATCTCCATACCCTCGTACGGAGAGAAGTCGGTATTCATGTGCAGATCCTTAGCATGGATCGTCCATTCAGCATCAGGGTCGAAGATGACGATGTCGGCGTCCGCGCCTATTGCAAGACTTCCCTTGCGTGGGTAGAGACCATTCACTCTTGCCGGTCCTTCACTGAGGAGGCGAGGAAGATCTGTCAACTCAAGGCGCTCCTTCACTACACCCTCAGAATACAGGAGAGGAAGCAGCGTCTCCACCCCGGGAAGGCCGTAGGGAAGATCGAGGAACGAGCCTTTCCACGTCTTCTGATCAACGGTGAACGGACAGTGATCGGTTGCCACTAGGTCGAGCGTGCCTTCGCGCAAGCCACTCCATAGCGCGGCCTGATCAGATCTGGCGCGCAATGCTGGGCTTGCCGAGTAGAGGTAAGCATCCTCACGCTTATACACATCCTTGGTCAACAGCAGATACTGAGGGCAGGTCTCAGCGGTGAGCATCACCCCGCGTGCCTTGGCGCGCACAACCGCAGCCAGTCCCAAAGCGGAACTAACGTGCACGATATGCGCTCTTGCCCCGGTGACATTCGCGTAGTAGGCGACCTGCTCGATCGCGGCCCCTTCGCACTCCGGCGGGCGGGTGCGGGCAAGGCTCATCATCTCGCCCCGTTCCTTATCCGTTAGCTGATCCACCAGGGAGGTGATCAGATCGTCATCCTCGCAGTGGACGAGCGCAGTAGCACCAAGCTCAGCGATGGCGCGAAATGCATGATAGAGGACTCCGCTATCCGATCTTCGCCCGGAGCTTCCGTAGGCGGTGTAGAACTTGAACGTCTTGACTCCAAGATTCACTGCATCGCGAAACTCTGACTCCTGTCCCGGCTTCCAACCGACGACCTCTCCGTGCAGGGCGTAATCGATCACGGCATCCTTCGCTACCTGCTGTCTGCTCTCGATATCTTCAGGGATAGTCGTCTCAGCGCTTCCTACCGTGAAATCGACGATCGTCGTCACCCCTCCGCAGGCACCAGCTCGCGTACCGGTGAAGAAGTCATCGCTCGAACGCGTGCCGGCAACGGGGAGGGCCATGTGCGTGTGAGCATCAATCACCCCAGGGAATACGAGCTTTCCGGAGGCATCGATCTCACGTGTTCCCTTAAGATCGAGACCGACAGCAGCGATCTTCTCATCGACAATGCCCAGATCCGC
>JAGGSM010000063.1 GCA_021159105.1 Candidatus Bipolaricaulota bacterium | reverse complement strand
TCCGCGTTCACGAGCCGTTCCGCGTTCCGATTTCCGTGTTCCGCGTTTGTGATAGGTTCCGCGTTCCGATTTCCGCGTTCCCCGTTTGTCATGCGTTCCGCGTTCCGGACGCTTGTCCTCATTTCACAGGACGGAGGGCAAGGGAGTTTCGTACCAACATCCTTCGGTAATGGCACGGGCTAAGAGTAGATTAGGAGCAAGTAATCACCCAACGTCAAGGGGGTGAAGAGAAGATGCACACAATAGGAACTGGCCTCGGGATTTGCCCTGCGCGCAGAAATGTGCTACAAGGGGGCAAGACGTCACCTTTGGGGGTGGTTCCTGTCAGGTTTGGGACTGCGTGTCTTGACATGGGTTGTCGTTCTGTGGTAAACTGCATCCAGTTTGCACGGAGGGGTGGGCTTGCCATTCCTCTATTGGTCATTGAAAGATGGACTTGAGGCGTTAGTATGTTATTTGACTAACGCGTTTGGGTAATAGTATGGTTTTGTACCAAGCGATAAGCTTGCGTGCGAGCCCTGTCTAGAAGAGATAAGGGAAAACATGCACTGGGTGGATTGAGAATCGTGTGGGGAGGTGGTACGAAATCTAGAACCGGATGACTCATTGAGCCATTTAGTTAGTAAGCTTGCTGGGTCGCAAAGGAGGCTAATAGGATTGAATAGAGAAAGAAGTTTTGCGGGACCAAGATTTGAAAAGCGGAATCAAAGAACCCTTACAAAGGGGACCTTAACTGAAGGAGGTACAACCTTGAAAAAGAGATTAGCTGTAGGAGGCGTCATAGCAGTACTAGTTGTGACGCTCTTTACCCTGGCTGCTCTCGCCACGTCTGCGGAGATGTATTTCTCCTCGGACAAGAACGGCGCAAACAGGGTAACCAACGTACAAGAGGGAGACGAAATCTGGATCGCGGTTTACGATCCGGATGAGAATATCGACTGCGATGTTAGGGATAAGATGTGGCCTGACGTCAAGATCATGGATCCCAAGACCGGTGCGTACATCGTTTGGGGAGATCTCAACCACGATGGTGAGTACGTCGATGGAGATCTCTCAGATGATTATCTAGAAGAGACCAATGCCGACACGGGGCTTTTCGTGAGCCGCCGGTCGTTCCAGGTTGGAACACGGGCTAGTTTTGTGAATCCCATCGATGGGAAACATGCACTTCCCCCGGATTCTTTCCAGTGGGGAAATTACTCTTACGTAGATGGCAGGCGAGGTTGGTTTGACTGCCTGGGAGGCTTTACG
>JAGGSM010000294.1 GCA_021159105.1 Candidatus Bipolaricaulota bacterium | reverse complement strand
CCTAAAGGATGTAAAATGAAAAAAGAGCTAAACACAACTAAAAAGTTAAATCCTTTTACCCATATAGCGATCGTTGCCATACTAACAATGCTTGGACTTGAACTCTTCTCTTATCTTACCTCACAACAAGGAGAGAGACAAACACTCTCTTATAACCAGTTCAAAAACAGGATGGAACAAAACACTATTAAAGAGATATGGATAGATAAAGACCAGGTCACAGCATCTGTAAAAGTAGAAATGAGTAGTAAACCAACCTATTTGAAGACAACGCTTCCTCCTTTTGAAGATAAAAATTTTTTAGCTTTACTGGAGAAAAACCAGGTTGATATTCATGTCAAGTCTCAAAAAGAGTCTAACTTTTGGCTTATGTTTATTTTATTGCTGCCGCTTTTCTTCTTTTTAGGATTCATGCTTTATGGTACAAATCGCATCAAGAAGCAGTTAGGCGGTATGGGTGGCGGCCCATTTGATTTTATGCGCTCCTCTGCAAAACAATATGACAAAAAATCGATCTCTGTTACTTTTGATGATGTAGCAGGTGTAGAAAATGCGAAAATAGAGCTTTATGAAGTCGTTGATTTTCTAAAAAATCCTGAAAAATATGAAAGGATAGGTGCCAAGATCCCCAGAGGTATTCTTCTCATGGGATCTCCCGGTACGGGTAAGACACTTTTGGCAAAGGCGGTAGCAGGGGAGGCGGAAGTGCCTTTCTTTTCCATAAGTGGTTCTGAATTTGTAGAGATGTTTGTGGGTGTAGGTGCTGCAAGGGTGCGTGATCTGTTTAAAAAGGCGAAAAATGAAGCACCTGCTATCATATTTATTGATGAGATAGACTCTGTTGGACGAGCCAGAGGGGCTGGAGTCGGGGGCGGTCATGATGAGAAAGAACAAACCCTCAATCAGATATTGGCTGAGATGGATGGTTTTTCGACAGATGAGCAGGTGGTAGTTCTTGCCGCTACCAACCGACCTGATGTTTTAGATTTTGCACTTATGCGACCGGGAAGATTTGATAGAAAAATCACACTGAGCTTGCCCGATGTGCATGCGAGGGTAAAGATCTTGAATATTCATACTCGAAACGTACGTGTGGACAACTCTGTCGACCTGGAAAAGATAGCTAAAATGTGCATTGGTTTCTCTGGTGCTGAATTAGCAAATCTGGTCAATGAAGCAGCGATGCATGCTGCACGAGAAAGCCAGGAAGAAGTTTCACAAGATGATTTCCTCTATGCCCGTGATCGTATCATTATGGGTGTGGAGCA
>JAGGSM010000190.1 GCA_021159105.1 Candidatus Bipolaricaulota bacterium | reverse complement strand
CGCTGAGTACAAGCCTATCTTTGATGCTTTCTTCGCGCCCTTGGCGTTCTTGGCGCGAGAACGCTTTTTAGTTCCGCGTTCCGCATTCCGAGCTCCGCGTTCATGATCCGTTCCGCGTTCCGAGCTCCGCGCTCCGAGTTCCCTGCGCGTTCCGCATTCCTTATTGACTCCTTGCGCGAAACGGCCTATACTGCTTACTAATTCCTAAGAGAGGGGGTTAGTACGGTGAAGAAGATACTGTTTGTCATCCTTGGTGTGGCGGTTCTTTCAACGGCACTTGGTGTGCTCGCTTGGGCACAGACGGGGAACGGCCACGTAACGCCGCCGGACGCTGGCGGCCTATTCACGGATGTCCCCAAAGACCATTGGGCGTACGACGATCTCAAGTACCTATCCGACCGGGGAATTATCACCGGTCTTCCCGGTGGGAAGTTCGAGGGGGACCAAGCGCTGACGCGCTACTCTGCTGTGGCGATGATCGCGCGGGCGATCAAGTACATGCAAAATAACCCGGAAAGCGTAACTCCGCAAGATTTGGACACGCTGAAGGACCTGATCTTCAAGGTCTCGGACAACCTATCCACCCTGCAGAAACAAGTGGATTCGTTATCTGGAGCTGATACGTCGGCTCTGGAAGGCCGCGTTGCACACAACGAGCAGGCGATATCTCAACTGCAGAGCCAAGCATCGAGTCAGGGAACGGCTGACACCGCGAATCTAGCAAACCGCGTAAACGCAAACTTTATCATCTCCCTGACAGCACTGCTGGTGGGAATCATCGCGGTGGCACTGGCGACGATGGGCCTGTGAATGTGACATTTATCACTTGACTTTGTCATTTTTGTGTACTATGATGGTGATAGATCTAGTGGAGAGGCGGAACAACAGATAGTAAGGGGGTGATTGGCCGATACAGTAGGTATGTGAGAGAGCACGCTTCTTGTCAAAAGCTAAAAAAGTTTAAACCTGTAAGGAGGTAGTAAAAGAATGAAAAAGGCTCTCGTACTCACCCTTGCTTTTGCATTGGGTTTAGGGGTTGCGGCATTTGCGAATGCTCCGCTTAGTGGTAGTTGGTGTGCGGACATCTCCATCAACCCGCAGTCACCTGCGTTTACAGCGTTTGATAACGACATTACGGTCGACTACACGGTTGGCGGTTGGACATTCGAATCCGTAACTGGTTTCAGTCTCACCGGTTGGGACACGCAGGAATTCACCGCTGACGGTGTCCTGGGTGCGTTCACCATCGGTTCGGACCTCGTCTTCAATCCTGGTGCTGCTTCGTTCACCTCTTGGGACAC
>JAGGSM010000280.1 GCA_021159105.1 Candidatus Bipolaricaulota bacterium | reverse complement strand
TCATTTCTGATGAAATGGCTGAGAAACTCACCAATCTCGTTATTCCTCAGCTTCAATTTGATCAACCCGTTGACAATAAGGGGCTGCTTGTCGTCGGTAACTACGGCACCGGTAAATCGCATCTCATGTCGGTGATCTCCGGGCTTGCCGAGAACTCTGAGCTCGCATCCAGCCTGAGCAATTCGGAAGTCGCCGATGCAGCGGCACGGATCACCGGTAAGTTTAAGGTGGTACGTACTGAACTTGAAGCAACCACAATGCCTTTACGTGATTTTATTTGCCAACAATTAGAGGAGTACCTCACGGCATGGGGCATATCATTTTCGTTTCCTCCACAAGATGAGTTACTGAGCCATAAGCGCGCTTTTGAAGAAATGATGGCGGCATTTCATGTAGAGTTTCCAGATCATGGGATCCTTTTTATTGTTGATGAGCTTCTGGACTACCTTCGTTCCCGCGACGATCATCAGATAATTCTTGACCTCAATTTCCTACGTGTTCTGGGGGAAGTCTGTAAGGACTTGCGCTTCCGTTTCATGGCCGGTGTCCAGGAAGCCATTTTCGACAGCCATCGATTTCAATTCGTTGGACAACAGGTTCTCCGTGTCATCAGAGCACGCTTCGAACAAATTCATATCGCTAAGACAGATATCAAGTTTGTGGTGGCCGAGCGATTGCTCAAGAAAACCGGCGAGCAGCAGGCCAAAATACGCGAATACCTTACGCCCTTCGGCAAGTTCTATGGCCACATGAACGAGCGCATGGACGAGTTCGTCCGCCTCTTCCCGGTACATCCCGATTACATCGACACCTTTGAGCGGGTGACCGCGGTTGAAAAGCGCGAAGTGCTCAAGACCATCTCCCTGGCCATGAAAAAAATGCTCGACCAGGACATGCCGGATGACCGGCCCGGGCTCATCGCCTACGATACCTATTGGATCAATCTCCGGGAGAATCCGTCTTTCAGAGCCCTGCCCGACATTAAGGCGGTCATCGATTGCAGCCAGGTGCTGGAATCCCGCATCCAGCAGGCCTTCACCCGTCCGGCATACAAGCCCATGGCACTGCGACTCATCCATGCCCTGTCAGTACATCGTCTCACCACCGGTGACATTTATGCTACGCTCGGAGCTACGCCAAAGGAACTGCGGGATACACTCTGCCTTTACCAGCCGGGAATCGAGGATCTGGGAGGCGATCCAGCCGATGACCTGCTCTCCCAGGTGGAGACGGTCTTAAGGGAAATTCATAAGACTGTCAGCGGGCAGTTCATCTCCGCCAACCCGGACAACCGGCAATAC
>JAGGSM010000272.1 GCA_021159105.1 Candidatus Bipolaricaulota bacterium | reverse complement strand
ATAGATTCCAATTGTGCTAAAAATTCTTTGGTTGGCGTGACATGATTCACTCTAAGATAATCCAACGCTTCATCCAGATCAATTTTTTTCTTTTCAAAACCTTCCATATATGCATCATCTAAAAGTCCCAACTCTTTACCATAACGAGATAATCTCATATCTGCATTATCTTCACGAAGCAGAAGTCTATACTCTGCTCTGGATGTGAACATACGGTACGGCTCTTTGGTTCCTTTTGTTACAAGATCATCTATAAGTACAGCAATATACGCCTCATCACGTCTTAAAATAAATGGTTCTTTCCCTTGTACATTCAATGCAGCATTAATTCCAGCCATAAGACCTTGCGCTGCTGCCTCTTCATAGCCGGTAGTACCATTTATCTGACCTGCACAGTAAAGACCTTTAACCTTTTTAGTCTCCAATGTATGTTTCAGATCTGTAGGCTGAACATAATCATACTCAATTGCATAACCATAACGAACGATCTTTGCATTTTCCATACCCTTTACTGAACGAACCATTTCCAATTGTACATCTGTAGGTAAAGAAGTACTCATACCGTTAATATAGTATTCAGTCTCATCTATGGTTTGAGGTTCTACAAATATCTGATGTCGCGGTCTGTCTCTAAATCGGCTGACCTTATCTTCAATACTTGGACAGTAACGAGGTCCTACACCTTCTATCTGTCCGGAAAAAAGAGGTGCTCTGTCAAAATTACTCTCTATAATTTGATGTGTCTCTTCATTGGTATACGTTATATAACATGGGAGCTGTTTAGGATTAAATATTTTTTTATCTGTTCTGAAAGAGAAAGGTGGGGGAGGTGTGTCTCCAGGTTGTATTTCCATCACAGAGATGTCTACAGATTTAGCATCTATTCTGGCACAGGTACCTGTTTTCAAACGACCAATAGTTAGTCCAAGTACTTTCAAATATTCAGCTAACTCAACAGAGGCAAATTCCCCTTGTCTTCCTGCAATTTGCTGCTTATCACCAATGTGGATAAGACCATTAAGGAATGTTCCTGCCGTGATGATCACTTTAGGTGCTATATATCTGTTGCCAAGTTCTGTAGTCACCCCTTTAACTTCACCCTCTTCTACGATGAGTCCATCCGCTATCTCTTGTTTCACATCCAAATTAGACGTATTAAGCACTACATTTCGCATATAAATACGATAGGCATCCATATCTATCTGTGCACGTGTTCCTCTGACTGCAGGTCCTTTGGAAGCATTGAGTGTGCGAAACTGTATCCCTGTTTTGTCAGTACACAAACCCATTTCACCACCAAGTGCATCTACTTCACGTA
>JAGGSM010000195.1 GCA_021159105.1 Candidatus Bipolaricaulota bacterium | reverse complement strand
CTCGCCGAGGAGAGGGCGCGGAAGATCGAGAGTGGGCAGCAAGATATGCTGGCGTCGCTCGTTCACTCGCTCAAGACGCCCCTTGCGATCATGAATGGCTACATCGACATCCTTCTCTCTCAGAGACAAGGATCTGCAGAGCCGTTCGATCATGAGCGGATATTGCGTAAGGTCATGCTGCAGAGTGAGCACGTATCGAAGCTCGTCACTGACCTTATTGATCTGGAGGACGTGTTATCTGGCAAACCCCTACAGGAACCATGCGAAGTACCTCTTGGTGTAATTGTGGATCAAGTAGTAGAGCGGCTTGATAGTGAGGCGGCAGACAGGATCTTGGTGGAGGGCTCACAACAGGAAGTTAGGGCTCTGGGCGAGGAATCTTGGCTTGCCCATGCCATTAAGCAGGTGATCGTGAACGCCCTGCGGTTCTCCTCCGCTTCCGTTCATGTGCAGATAAGAAGTACGGACAAGGACGCGATAGTCGATGTGATTGATCACGGATCTGGGATCTCCGCTGAGGAACTCCCTTACATCTTCGAGCGCTTCTACCATGCTTCTTACCTTCCGGATGGACGCCCAAATCCTGGTGTTGGGCTTGGCCTTACGCTTGCACAGAGCATCGCTGAGCGTTTCCACGGCTCAATTCACGTAGCATCCGCAGTCGAGGAAGGCTCTCGTTTCTCGATCGTCCTTCCGCGGGCCATCAACAACACCTAGGGCAAACAACCAATAGATTCCTCTTTTCCAGCTGACAGCACCGGGTGTGCTTGCTCAGGAGGGATGAGTTGACCACGCCATGCTTGCTCGTACAATGGGGCATTGGAGGAATCGAAAATGAATCTGGCGCTTATTCTTGTCATCTCGTATCTGTTGGGGGCGATCCCGACTTCGGTGATCGTCGGCAAGGCTATTCGCGGGATCGATGTGCGCGAGTACGGCAGCGGGAACGCCGGCGCGACGAACACGTGGCGCGTTCTCGGATGGAAGGCCGGTGTCACGGTGCTCGCCCTAGATGCCGGGAAGGGGGCGGCGGCGGCTCTCCTTGTTCCATTGATTCACATCGCGTCCCTTCCGTTTACTGCACCCGTCATCGCCATCTTGTGTGGCCTGAGTGCAGTCATCGGGCACGTCTTCCCGGTGTATGTTGGTTTCCGTGGCGGGAAAGGGGTGGCGACCGGGGCGGGGATGCTCATCGCGGTCGCCCCTATCCCGGTTGGGATCGCCATCGGCATCTTCGGCCTGTCCCTGTTCCTGTTTGGTATGGTCTCGCTCGGCTCGATCCTGGCTGTGATATCCGTTCCGATCAGCATTGTCCTTCTGAATCTTCTCGCGGGTGCTCACTATCA
>JAGGSM010000250.1 GCA_021159105.1 Candidatus Bipolaricaulota bacterium | reverse complement strand
TCTGTAGAAACAAGCATATTTCCCCAGTCTTCCTTTTTACCAAGAATATCGTCCCCTTATTTGGGTAGCGATGCCGCACCGAGCAATGAATTTCGATATTTCGACTGAAACTCACGTTTGACACTGCCGAGGATGAAACCGCGATAGCTCCATAACGCTGATAACTTTTCATTCATGGTCAGGCTTTTTCTCCGGCAAGGAACCCAGGTACAACATCCTGAGAAGGCGGCACAGCAGAGCCCTGTTCACTGCGCAGTAAACTAAGAACTTCCGCCGTTTTTTCCTGCATAAGGCTATGGTCTCCGCGCGATTCAACGTTTAGCCGTACCAGTGGCTCGGTATTGGAGCAGCGAACATTGAATCTCCAGTTGGCAAACTCAATGCTGACTCCATCCGTTTTATCAATACTTAAGGCATCCGATTGATAGAAGGAAAGAACGCGTTCAATAGCAGACTTTGGGTTGGTCAAAGTACTGTTTATTTCTCCTGATACAGGAAACAGTGCGATACGATTATCTACCATTTTCGACAGAGGCATCTCTCTGGTACAGAGCAGTTCGGCCACCAACAGCCACGGGATCATCCCGCTGTCGCAATAGGCAAAGTCTCGAAAGTAATGATGGGCGCTCATTTCGCCGCCATAGATTGCATTCTCTGAGCGCATCCGCTCTTTGATGAAAGCATGTCCGGTCTTGCTCTGGACAGGGAGACCACTGGATTCGGTCACAATATCGATGGTATTCCAGGTCAAACGAGGGTCATGGATAATTTTCTCCCCCGGGTTTTTACTCAAAAAAGACTCTGCCAGCAAACCGACAATATAGTAACCTTCGATAAATTGCCCTTTTTCATCAAACAAAAAACAGCGATCAAAATCACCATCCCAGGCAATACCCATATCGGCACCGTATCTTTTGACTGCATCTGAGGTGGTGGCACGGTTTGCTGGTAACAGAGGATTCGGAATACCGTTGGGAAAGGCACCGTCCGGCTGATGATGTATCTTAACAAAGGTCACAGGAATATGCAATACGTGAAAACACGCTTCGAGGGCATCGATAACGTGACCAGCAACACCATTTCCTGCATTAACCACCAATTTTAACGGCTTGAAGCTGGCCGGATCTATATAACCAAGCAAATGTTCCACATAGGCATCCAAAATGCTGATACATTGATAATCACCACGATGACTGTCAGCCACTGGAGAGAACTGATTGCTTTCAGCCAGTCGCTGGATATCCCGCAAGCCGGAATCACCACTGATTGGCCGGGAACCTTCGCGAACCAATTTCATGCCGTTGCAGAAGACATAGGGGTCAGGTCTTCATTCTTCACACTTTTATCTT
>JAGGSM010000077.1 GCA_021159105.1 Candidatus Bipolaricaulota bacterium | reverse complement strand
GGATAACAAATGGCTATTAAAGTTTTGGACTCACAAGGCACCAAAGTTTATGTACTTGATGTACCAGACCCCGCTTTCGTTGACTGTACCGCAGCAGTAACAGCAATTAAAGCAGGAAAACTTGTAGGATGTCCACAATCGTTAGGGGATATAACAGAAACACGTGCTTCAACAGAGTACAAATGTCTGTCATCTAATGAAAGTGCTAAAGCACTTGGTGGTATTTCAAGAGGTTCGCTTGAATTAGGATTACTATTAGACCCTGTTGATGCAGCCGGTCAAGGTGCTCTTAAAACAGCGTTTAAAGACAACACAAAAGTTATTGTTGGTATTGAACTACCTGACAATGAATCAACTCTTCCTGAAACAACAGGTAACGGAACAATTTATTGGTTCGTTGCTTCTGTTTCAGGTGTTGCTACAGGTATTGCAATGGATGCGGCTATTACGTATACAGTAACACTTGAAATCGGGTCAGACATTACAGAATGTCCAGCGGTTAAAGTGCCGTAAAACATCTTAGAGCTTTTAACGAAGCTCTTTGTGTTGGATAGGGAGGATGCCCATAAAACCGTCCTCCTCCCTTTCGAGCACAAGCTCAGAATATAACTACATGGGAGTCCTATTATGGCTAAAAAACTAAATGCATTTGCATTATTTACAACAGAACCAAAAAAAGCTAATATCAAAGCACTTAACGGTGCAGAGATTACATATAGAGAGTTAACAATGCTTGAAAATGATGAGTTCTCAAAAAGACTTGTTAAGGGTTATGGTGATGATGGTACTACACCTGAAATTGACATGGAAGAGGCTACAAAGATCAAGTATGAAAAAGCTTCTGCAATGCTTATCGAACCACCTATGACAGTTGAAGAGTTACAGGAGCTTGCATCGTCTGCACTTGGTGCTATCAATGAAATTGTTGCTCTAGGTGAGAGTAAAGATATGCTGGACCCCTCGGACAGCTCAGAAGACTAACAGCAAAAGAAAGCATTGAGCATCGTATCGCTCTTGCTTTATCTATGCCTGTTAGTTTACTAAGAGCTACACTCACAGATCGTGAGTTTAATCAATGGATCTCATATTTTAAATATCAAGACCCTGATGCAACAGAGATACAACTTGCTACTATTGCCTTTATTATTTCCTCAGGTCTAGGGAATAAAGAAGCTAAGTTTGAAGACTATCTCGTACACAAAGAGCAACCCTGCGACATAAAACCTGATGCACCGTCTAAGATGATAGATGTTGAGGGTACTGACCAACAAATAATGACCGGAGATGCAGTTAAATCTATCTTTGCTGGTATCGCTACACCAATGGGAGAGTAATTCTCCCTCCCCCCAATCAAATT
>JAGGSM010000073.1 GCA_021159105.1 Candidatus Bipolaricaulota bacterium | reverse complement strand
CGCTGACAGCGGTCATTACGCTCAAGATTGCTACGAGTAATAGGATCGTAAAACGACGCATATTGCCTCCTTTTGTTGGATGGTTGCTCTTCCGGCCATCCTTTCTGTAGTATGCAGAGCTATAGCGCACTTGCGCCACAACACTGTACCAATCATAAGGCCGGGAAGCATTCGCTCCACGACCTTTAACAATTTTATCAGTATAGCAGATTCTTGCAGCCTTGTCTCCTGCCCTAATTAACCGATCGATTACACACTATACTGAGCGTCAGCATAATGCTGAATCTCCACTCTGTGCCCTGCTACCTCAAGTCGAGTATCATTGAGGTCCGATGACAATCAGGGCAGCTCTATTTGACATGGATGGAACGATTTGGAATACCTCGATCGATTGGCGGGCTGTGCGCCGCGAGATCGATATCCCCGCCGATGGTCGACCGATCTACACGCAGATTATGGAACTGCCTGCACTAAAGAGGGATCGCGGCATTGAGATTTTACAGCGCTACGAGACGTGGGGAGCTGTGAACGGAACGCTCGTCCCTGGTACGAAAGAGCTGCTCCAGTACTTGCGGGATGCTCATGTCAAATGTGCGCTTGTCACCAATAACTCCCGCAAGAGCGTCGAACACGTTCTCAAACAGCATCCCCTCTCCTTTGATGTCATCTTGAGTCGAGATGACGGCACGCTTAAGCCGGATCCGCAGGCCTTCCTTTCCGCCCTGGACGTGCTTGCTGTTTCCCCCAACGAGGCAATCGCGATCGGTGATGCACATCTCGACCTCATCGCCTCCGATCGAGCGGGAATCGCTCAGTTCATCCTTGTCGGAAACAGACCTTGGATGTCCGAGCTGATCCCAGCAGGTGTGCCACACCACAAGGTTGCTAATCTAGTGTAGTGTTTTGAGAACGGCTTGACAAGTTAGGCAGTAGGTGGTAATATTTTACATTATGAATCATCCAGCAAAAGGATTGTCTCTTACAGATGAAGACCGGCGGATATTGGAGGGCTGGGTACGTGCTCATTCCACCTCACAACAAGTAGTCAAGCGGGCCCGGATCATCCTGTTGGCAGCGGAAGGAATGTCCAACTCTGATATTGCACGGGAAGTAGGATTTAGCCGTCCGACGGTGATCGAATGGCGTAAGCGGTTCCTTGCTGAAGGGGTAGATACGCTAACCAAGATCCGGCCAGGTCGTGGAGCCAAGCCTAAGTACACGAAGGAGAAGATACAACAGATTGTTGAGGCTACTCTCCATACGAAGCCAAAGAACGCCACCCACTGGAGTTGTAGGACCATGGCCAAGGAACAGGGGGTAAGTGCTTCTACCATCCACAAGATCTGGAAGGCACACGGGTTGCAACCGCACCGGGT
>JAGGSM010000082.1 GCA_021159105.1 Candidatus Bipolaricaulota bacterium | reverse complement strand
GAGCCGAACTTCCTGGACTGTTCCTATGGATTTAGAACCGGAAGGAGCTGTCATCAAGCATTAAAACGATTAGACAACACCATAATGACCAAACCGGTAAATCACATAATAGATGCCGACATACGCAGCTTCTTCGATAATGTAGACCATGACTGGATGATGAGGATGCTTGCAGAAAAGATAGCGGATAAGAATTTACTGAAGGTCATAAAGAAATTTCTTAAGGCAGGAGTAATGGAAGCAGGAAAGCTATACCAGACAGAAGCAGGGACACCACAAGGTGGAATCTTATCACCGATCTTAAGCAACATCTACCTCCACTATATACTTGACTTATGGGTGGAGAAGATAGTAAAAAGGGATACCTCCGGATATGTAGAGCTGTTGCGCTATTGTGATGATTTCATAGTCTTGGTGCAGTACAAGAAAGAAGCGGAAAAGATATTAGAAGAACTTGATAAACGTCTAAACAAGTTTGGACTTGACCTGTCTAAAGAGAAGACCAGACTGATTGAGTTTGGACGGTATGCGAAAGTAAATGCGAAAGACAAGAAACCGGATACCTTTGATTTCCTGGGATTTACTCACTTTTCAGATAAGACCCGCAAAGGTAAATACAAAGTAGGTAGAAAGACCAGAAGGAAGAAGTTTAACCTAAGCTTAAAGAAGATGAATAGCTGGCTAAAGGCAATTAGGAACAGGGTTAAAACCAGAGTATGGTGGAAGATAGTATCTGCCAAATTAAGAGGACACTATGAATACTACGGTATAAGCGGTAATGGTACTGCAATCAAAGATTTTTACCAATTAACCCTTAAGTTTATATTCAAATGGATTAACAGGCGGAGCCAGAAGAAGAGTATGAACTGGGAACAGTTCATAAACTATCTAAAATACTATCCGCTGCCTTTACCTAAAATCAAACATAATATCTATATCTTTAATAGTGTATAAGTGAGTATTAGTGAAGAGCCGGATGTGGGAAAACTACAAGTCCGGTTCTGTGAGGGGTGAGCTATCGTTTACCTAAGGAACAAATAGTGTGACACTTCCCAAAGGAAACAGGAAGTAAACAGGGAATACAAAGCCGTTCCTAAGGTTGAGAGATACTCATCTACTCGACATATAGTCAAAAAGGGAACGAATACAAGTTGCGGGTTTCGAAAGCAGAAAAGATCCTATAATCCCAAAATAAAGAAAATAAAGGAGGATAAGTAATATATATATGAAAATTATAGAAGATATTATTTCTACTATAGAAAAAAGCGCTCGAGATATTTTAGTAAAAGAGGTAAGGATAGGACCTTTTTGGACTGGAGTGTGGAGTAAATATGGGGGATTAGCTTCTACTACTTTTACCCATGAACCGACAATGCCTCCTCCTATAAAAG
>JAGGSM010000118.1 GCA_021159105.1 Candidatus Bipolaricaulota bacterium | reverse complement strand
GAAAGCTTCCTCGCGGCGGATGCACCGTACAGAGAGCAACATCGCACTGCAATAGCGCCGTAGACCAAGTTCCAACAGCGTCTTTGTCCCCAAGAGAAACGGAATCGTAGTCGTAGAAGGCAACGTCCAGCCCTGCCTCACGGGATCGTGCTGCCACCCATCCTCCCTCGGGTGAGATCACCGTGACCTCCGCACCGTGATCGCAAAAGAAGCGCGCCGCCTCGACGCTCCACATCTGCGTACCACCGTGCAGGAGGGTGTCCTCGATGATCCCGATACGAAACGTCATCGTCTTCCATCAGATCAACATGGAGCGCAGGGACTGGAAGGTGTCAAGCTGACCCTGTATGAACCCTTCAGCCTCATCGTCGCTCATCCCTTCCGTCTCATAAACCAGGCTCAGGAACCTCCCCTGCCACAGGACCCGCAGAGCGTCCAACACCCTCAGGTCATGATTGCCAGAGAAGGCATTGATCGCCAGGTAGACCGCCTTCACCCACAATTCAAGAGGGAAAGAAAACTCGGGGAGTGCGAGCGCGTAGACCGATTCGAGCTCGTCCTTAAGGTCATCGAGGAACAGCGCCTTATCGCGTATGAACTCGTCGTACTTAGCGTGGAACTGCCGGTAGATCCCTTCCTTATCGACCGCGAGTTTCGCCGGTTGCACGGACGGAATCTCACCGAGTCTATCAATTGGTTTGACCCCATCTACCTTATCAATGTAATCACGGTAGTGATCGATCAATTGAAAGAGCGTGCCCACCACTTGGTAGAACATCGGTACGAGGAGCTCTTCGGGATCAGCGTACTGCTTGGTCGACTCGTGTTCCTTCACCCCAAGGACCGCCTCCACGAGATTCATCCCCTCGGCACCGGCGCTCAGAGTGATGAAGATGTCGATTCCAAACTCCGCCGGGAAGAGAGGGTGAGCCAGAAGTCGCTCGATCAGCCTGGAGGAAAGCCCGTACTCTCCGCCGATAGGCTGGCGCACCCCTAGGCCGAATAGCACATTCGTTAGAGGATAGGCAATCTGATTGGTGATCACGCCGTCGTAGCGATAGCGAAGGTAGTAGGGGACTGTGAGGTCCCTTCCAGCCATGATCGGTGAGACGAGGCGTTCTATCCAATCGGGCCTGATGCTCGTCAGATCCCCATCGACAAGCGCAACAGCCTTGGCTCCACGCTCACGCGCGATTTTGAAGATCGTTCTGATCGCGCTCCCTTTCCCCAGTTTTCCCTCTTCAGTGACCACTATCTTCTCGCTGTGCGTCTTCACGCCAGAGGCGATGTCCCGTGTTCCATCGGTGGAAAAGCCATCTGATACCACGATCAGCCCGGATTCACCCGGGAAGAACTTGGTCAGCCCCTCATCCACCTTTTGAAGCACTCCGCTGACCGTGTCAGCACAGTTGCGCGTGCTTAT
>JAGGSM010000196.1 GCA_021159105.1 Candidatus Bipolaricaulota bacterium | reverse complement strand
TCTTGGACAGGAAGGGAAGCGCACTGTTCCGTTTTCTTAGTCTTCGATCTTCGGCCTCTTTCGCAGGGTCTTCTTCTCTGCGCGTCGCCTCTTGAAGTCGAGAATCTTCTTGCGCACGCTCCTCGGAGCGGTAGTGGGGATGCGCGGTTTGGGCGGCTGTGAGGCAGCTTCCAGCCTCCTTCTTAGCTCTTCCAGTGCGATCTGTTTGTTGCGATATTGACTGCGCTCGCGTTGGCAGGTTACGACGATCCCGGTTGGGAGGTGACGAAGCCGAACTGCCGTGTCGCGCTTGTTCACGTTCTGCCCGCCAGGCCCGCTTGCGCGGAACGTCTCCACCTCGCATTCGGAGAGGAGTTCCTCATCGGAGCTTGGAATCTTTGCAATCATCATGCACGGCCTCCTCCCTGGTAGGATATCACTTCGCAGTGTCCCTTGGCGAATCTGAGAACTCATACTCCAGCTTCTTGCATGGCGCTCTTGTTCAACCTCACTTCCTGATCGTAGTATTGACCTATGAACAGGGCGACGTTTCGCTTCTACGCTGAGCTGAATGACTTTCTTCCACAAGAGCGGAGGAAACGCGCGTTCGATTACGAGTTCAACGGGAACCCAGGGGTGAAGGACGCGATCGAGGCGCTCGGGGTGCCGCACGTTGAGGTGGACGTCATACTGGCCAACGGAAGCTCCGTGGGGTTCGCCTACCGGCTGCGGGACGGCGACCGCATCGCCGTCTATCCCGTCTTCGAGAGCCTGGATGTGACGCCGATCGTCAGGCTGCGCCCCCAGCCGTTGCGGCACAGCGCGTTCATCGCCGACGTGCACCTGCGCAGGCTTGCTCACTACCTGCGTCTCCTCGGCTTCGATACGCTGCACGACAACGACTACGCGGACGATGAAATCGTTCAGATAGCGGCAAAATCGGGGCGGATCATCCTCACCCGCGATCGCATGCTCCTCAAGAACGGTGCTGTAACGCGCGGTTACTGGGTGCGCTCCACCGATCCGATCGAGCAGGCGCGGGAAGTCATCAGCCGCTTCGATCTGCGTGGGCAGGTGAAATTGCTTGCTCGTTGTCCTACGTGCAACGGCGAGATCGTCCCTGTGGAAAAGGACGAGGTGTACGAGCGTATACCTCCAAAGACCGCTCTGTGGCTCGATGAATACTTCATCTGCACCACCTGCGGCAAACTCTACTGGCGGGGAACTCATTACCCTAAGATTATGCAGAAGATCGACGCGATTCTGGCAGGCTTAGATTGACCAATAATGCATAGGGAACATGATTTCTTGCCACTTTGGACGGTAGCCGACCGCCAAGCTCGCCGTACACGAAAGTCGGTTGCGGAGAGAGACAGGGTCAAAGAAAACTCACCACGAAGAGCACGAAGGATACGAAGAGTGGAGTATTTGTTCTTGCTTCTGTA
>JAGGSM010000084.1 GCA_021159105.1 Candidatus Bipolaricaulota bacterium | reverse complement strand
ATCAGGTGAACTCGATCGAGCTGTGCGAGCCGCCGGGGATACAGATGCAAGACATCTTGGAGCATCCGTTCAGATCGCGGCGTATCACCGAGAGTTCGAAGCATGAGAACACTATCTTCTCTGCAGCGTACTGGCAGGCGCGCATCCTCGATCTCCCTGGGTGCCTCGCGCAGACGCACCTGCCCGGCAGTAGCACACGCTTCAATCTCGTGCTCACCGATCCGATTGAGCGCTTCCTGGACGATGCCAGCGAGTGGCGCGGAGTGGCGGGAGAGTACGTGATCGAGCTTGGTCAGGAATCATCGGCCACTGGAGGAAGCGACTCAAAGCTCCCAACGCTGAGGGCGTCGGTCAACGCCTTCACCCGCCTCTGGCTCGGTGTGCAGCAGGCGAGCGTCCTTTCCTGGAGCGACGACCTATCCGGCCCGCATGATCTTATGGAGCAACTTGACAGAACCCTTTGCCTGCCAACGCCGCAAGTGGATTGGGACTTCTAGATACTTGCGTTCTTGCGTGAAGCTCCGAGTACACGTCAATGAGCACGTGCAGGGTGGCTTGTTAGTGAAGGGGGTTCAATGGTGTTGTACATCACGCCACTTTCTTACCCGCCTAGGAATGTCCACACCATGCACATCTGACGTGTATTTCAAGTTTTGGACTGGTCCGCCTGTTTGCCCTCAAAGGGATGAGATATTCGAGCAAGTCGATCAGGCTTTCGTGTGAAGCACTGCTTCCCAGCTCCGGCAAGTCAGCCGGAAGTTCGGAAGCTCCCTGCCCCCTATTGACACAGAACTATCCTCTGCTATACTGGTTCTTGTGTTCAAAGTCCGATTCATAAAGGAGGTGTGAAAATGCGAAGAGCTCTTTGGCTTGTCCTGGTGGCAACGCTTCTCATGGGGAGCACCGCTCTTGCACAGACGGCGCTTGTGCCAAGAGCAGTAGAGGTTGCTGGTGGCACCTTGTATCTCTTGGATAACAACTCCGAGGTCACAGGTACTTCGATCGGCATCCTCTTCAGTGGAAGTGCGGCTCTTGAAACGTCGGATATCGTTGCCTTTGGTGGGGGCGCAGTCACCAAGATTGTGTCGTGGGGATCAGGTGCTTTCATCTATGTTGATATTGCTGCAGGAGGGACACTACAGATTTCCCTTACCGGCGATAATGCAAGTGCCAAAATCCTTATGGCCTGGATTCGAGAATAGCTGCGTTGAGGTTCAAGCTCTATTCCTACCCGCTTTGGGCTTGGACCTCCTCTTTTGTGAATCTACTTCCAGATCGTCCCCTGCGCGGTGTCCTTCAGAGTGATCCCCAGGTCTGCCAAGCGATCGCGGATGAGGTCGGCCATGGCGAATTCCTTCTTCTCCCGCAGGTCGGCGCGCAGGTCGACCAACAGGCGGATCAGCTCGTCCTCGATCCCCTTGGACG
>JAGGSM010000127.1 GCA_021159105.1 Candidatus Bipolaricaulota bacterium | reverse complement strand
GTCCGGACCTGTTCGCTCCTCACAAGCCGTACTTCGTCGGCCAGAAATCCCTCTCCCTGCCTGCGCCTGACAACGGAAAGGCAGCGTTCACCTGGCAGGAGAGGGAGGGAGAGCTGAAACGCACCCCTCTTTACGATGCGCACAAGGCCCTCGGGGCGCGGTTGGTCCCGTTCGCCGGTTGGGAGATGCCCGTCTGGTACACGTCCGCTCTCGAAGAGCACCGCGCAATACGCAACGCAGCCGGCCTGTTCGACCTGGGGCATATGGGGGTATTCCAGGTCTCAGGCGAGTACGCCACAGAGTTCCTCAACAACGTCACCGCCAACTACGCCGCCTGGCTCGAGGACGGGGAGTCGCAGTACGCGCACCTGTTCGACCCTGATGGAAACGTGATCGACGACATATTCGTCTACCGCCGCGCCGCGGACCGCTACCTCGTCGTGGTGAACGCCTCCAACGAGGACAAGGACTGGGAGTGGCTCACCGGTGTGAACGAGGGGTGTTACCTGATCGACAGAGGCATGCCATCACGGGAGATCGGGCCGCGCGTTACCTTGCGCGATTTGAAACGGGAGCGCGGGGTGATGGACATCGCCCTGCAGGGGCCGAAGAGCGAGGAGATCCTGATGAAGATCCTCGACGGGCCGGAGCAGAGGAGCGTGGCATCACTCAAGCGCACCGAGTTCTGCGAGATCATCGTTGAGGACCGCCAGATGATCGTCGCCCGCACCGGATACACAGGCGAGGAGGTCGGCTACGAGATCTACCTGGCCGCCCCCGACGCCCAATGGCTGTGGGACAGGCTCCTCGAGGTCGGCTCTCCGCTCGGATTGATCCCCTGCGGCCTGGCATCGCGCGATTCCACGCGCACCGAAGCGGGGTTCCCGCTGTACGGCCACGAGCTGGCCGGCCCGCACAACGTCGACCCGTTCGAGGCGGGGTTCGGGGCGTACGTCAAGCTGCACAAGCCTTTCTTCATCGGAAGAGAACGCTGCGTCGACATGTACACGAAACAGTCGCGGGAGATCGTCCGCTTCGAGGTGAGGCAACAGGGCGCGCGCCCGGTGCGAGGAAACGCTGTCGTGGTCGATAAGAACGGGACCTATCTGGGACGGGTGACGAGCTGCGTCAGCCTGGGTGAGACTCAGGTCGGCCTCGCCCTCCTGGAGAAGAGAGGGTTGCCGGTGAAAACGCAGATCGCGCTCCTCAACCCGCCTCGTAGTGACGCAGCGAAAAAGGTGAGCGAGCTGCAGAAGGGCGATCGGGTGCCTGTCGCGGTGGATGCGACGATCGTCACGCGGTTCCCCGAGAAGGCGCTCCTACCGCAGGCGGGAGGCGAGTAGCGAAACTCCGCTACGCGAATTCCTGGAGAACGCCTCTGAGCAGCTCGTTGTGGTTTCCCCATTTTAAACGGTGAAGAGGAAATCCAACGCCCAGACAG
>JAGGSM010000006.1 GCA_021159105.1 Candidatus Bipolaricaulota bacterium | reverse complement strand
ATCGTGGCCCACTATGATGACTACTGAGCATGACCGTCGATATGCAACTATTAGAGGCATGCCACAAGTCATGAACCGGTTGGTAAAGAAACCCGAAACAACATATACTCGATTCATGAAACAGATCTTCGTTTCTCTCATTCTGGTGATTGCCATCGCCACGGCCTGCGCAGCACAGACGCCCGGTTCTGCTTGGACGCTGAAGTTCGACGGAGAAATCGGGCGCGGAACCGTCTCTTACCTGCGGCAAGGGATCTCCGATGCAGCCCATGCTGACGCGTTGGCGGTGATCATCGAATTCTCCACCCCCGGTGGACACCTCGACTCCATGATGAGCGCCCGCGACATCATCCTCGCCGCAGAGGTTCCTACGATCGCCTATGTGAACCGCGAGGCGTACTCCGCCGGTGCGCTCCTGGCGATCGCCTGTGAGAAGATCTACTTCGCACCTGGTGGTGTGATGGGGGCGGCGACACCGGTATACTTCGAAAGCGGCGCCATGAAGGAGGCACCGGAGAAGATCGTCTCGGCAACGCGCAAGCTGTTCGCCGCCACGGCGGAGACGCGCGGACGTGATCCCAAGATTGCCGAAGCGATGGTCGACAAGGATGTCGAGATCGAGGGACTGATCGAGAAGGGGAAGCTCCTCACCCTCACCTCGCAGGAGGCATCCCAGTGGGGTTACTCCGACGGAGAGGTAGGGAGTCTGGAGGAACTCCTGGAAGCGAACGGGCTCGCCGAATCAGCGGTCGTTCACTTCTCCCGTCGATGGATCGACAGTGTAGTCGAGGGCCTGACCCAGTCGTGGGTGGCGGCGCTCCTGATCACCGTCGGAATGCTCGGACTGATCGTAGAGATGATCGTCCCGGGCTTCGGTATTCCCGGGATAATCGGGCTGACCAGCCTCGGCCTGTTCTTCTGGTCTCACTTCCTCGTCGGCCTGGCCGGATGGGAATCGCTCCTCTTCCTCCTCGCAGGGCTTGTAGCGGTCCTCCTCGAAATCTTCGTCTTCACCGCCGTCGACTTCGGCGCGGTCGGACTCGTTGGGTTGGTGCTGATCGGGCTCGGCTTCTACACCTCTATGGTCGGTCCGTTCACAGAACCCGCGGAGACGATGCAGGCAATCGGCGCAGTCTCCGCAGGTCTCGTCCTCGCTCTGGTGGGGACCGTTCTCCTCGTAACCAGGCTGCCGAAGACACGCCTCCGCTTCGGCGGGGTGATCCTCTCGCAGGCAATCACCGGTAGAGCGTTTGATAGAACGAAGAAGAGAGGGGCGACGAGCCCATGGGCGGGAAGGCAGGGAATTGCCGTGACCGATCTTCATCCGGTGGGGACGGGTGAATTCGACGGTGAACGGGTGGACGTCGTATGTGAGGAAGGGTTCTTGGAGAAGGGAACGCCAATCGTGGTGACAAGAGATGATGGCTACCGCAAGGTGGTCAAAAAGAGAGATAAGGAGGGGTAGACATGA
>JAGGSM010000018.1 GCA_021159105.1 Candidatus Bipolaricaulota bacterium | reverse complement strand
CTATGAAGAATGTATCAAGAGAACAGATTCTGCAGCGGCTCGGACGAGAGAACCCGTGGTGGCAAGCGCCTCATCAAGTTCCTGACATCTATTGTGAGTGGCACCCTCGCTCTTATCTTACCTCGTTTTTCTCTCTTGTCCGGCAACACGACGTGCGCCGAGCGATCGTCTTGATGGGACCACGACGAGTAGGAAAAACAGTCCTTATTCATCATACCATTATGCACTTACTGGAAGATAAGGTGCCCCCTGAGACGATCTGCTATGTCTCTGTCGATCACCCCTTGTATAACGGTCTTGGGCTTGAGGAGTTGCTGCAGCTGTTCGCAGAGAGTAACGATGTGGATCTGCTCAAATCTCGTGCCTATGTTTTCTTCGATGAAATCCAGTACTTACAGAACTGGGAAGTTCATCTTAAGTCTTTGGTGGATAGCTACCCTAACTTAGACATCGTTGCATCAGGTTCTGCTGCCGCAGCGCTACGCCTCAAGAGTACAGAGTCCGGCGCTGGTAGGTTCACTAACTTCCTACTTCCTCCACTAACTTTTCAGGAATACTTGATGTTGCTTGGGTTGGAAGGCTTGATTAGGTCTCCTAAGAAGGAACGCGCGTTGTATCAATCAAGCGATCTTGATGAACTAAACCAGCAATTCTTGCACTACCTGAATTTTGGAGGTTACCCCGAGGTGATCTTCTCGCAGCGAATCCAAGAGGACCCTGCACGCTTCATCAAAGCAGATATTATTGATAAGGTGCTATTGCGTGATCTGCCGAGTCTGTACGGTATTCAAGATATTCGGGAGCTAAACTCGCTCTTCACAACGCTTGCATTCAATACAGCAAATGAAGTCTCACTCGAAGCACTGTCAAAAGGATCAGGAGTGGCTAAGAACACTATCAAGAAATACATTGAGTACCTTGATGCAGCGTTCTTGATCCGAGTGGTCCACCGAGTCGATCGAAACGCACGCCATTTCAAACGGGCGAATTTCTTTAAAGTGTACTTGACGAATCCATCAATTCGCGCAGCGTTGTTCTCGCCAATTGAGGAAGACGACACAGCGATGGGAGACTTGGTTGAAACAGCAACCTTCGCCCAATGGTTTCACTCGGATGCTCCGCTTCACTATGCTCGTTGGAAGCACGGTGAAGTAGATATAGTTCACTTAGAAGCGCAGCAGAAGCCAATTTGGGCAGTAGAGATCAAGTGGTCGGATAGAATAGTGGATCACTCCGAAGAGCTGTGCGGTTTGACTAGCTTCTGCGCTACGAATCATCTGGAAGCCGCCCTAGTCACCACTAAGACACGGCGCGAGCACAAGATTGTCGACGGCATACGAATCGACTTCGTGCCTGTAAGCGAGTACTGCTACACGGTGGGGAAGAACCTCGTAGGTTCGGGCACCATGGATCAGTATCATCTGCAATCGTAGCCCTTGCACAGATTTCGTTGTCATCTGCATACCGCTATTTCGGATGAGCGGTAG
>JAGGSM010000248.1 GCA_021159105.1 Candidatus Bipolaricaulota bacterium | reverse complement strand
AACGTTGGGTCCTCCTCAGCCAGACGAGCGAGAGCCTTGGCCAGCTTGTCGCGGTCCTCCCGCGTCTCTGCCTCCACTGCTACGCCGATGACCGGTGAAGGGAACTCAATCGCTTCCAGAATGATCGGGTGCTCCACGCTACAGATCGTATCGCCCGTCCGTGTGTCGGCTAGGCCAACTACTGCGGCTACATCACCCGTGCGCAAATCTTCCACTGCCTGGCGATGGTTGGCGTGCATTTCAAACAGCCGACCTATGCGTTGTTTCTTATTGCGGGTGGAGTTGAGGACCGTCTCCCCAACACGCATGATCCCGGAATAAACACGCACGTAGGTGAGCTTCCCCATGTGCTTATCCGCCTGTACCTTGAACGCCAGCGCCGCAAGAGGGGCATCGTCACTCGCCTCACGCACGATCTTATCGTTCTCCTTCTTGCACGCGCCGATGATCGGGGGCAGATCGATTGGCGAGGGGAGGTAATCGACGATCGCATCGAGGAGTCGCCGTACGCCCTTGTTCTTGAAGGCAGCGCCGCACAGGACGGGGATGAATCTCCCCTCGATCGTCGCCTTGCGGATTGCCTGCACGATCTCCTCGCGTCCCGGCGCCTCTTCGTTCAGGAACTTCTCCATCAACGCATCGTTCTGCTCGCTGACACGCTCGACCATTAGATCGCGTGCCGCCTGCGCTTGAGCGAGCATCTCCTGCGGGATCTCCTCCTCGCGCATCACCGCACCCGTGGGGGCATCGTCGTAGTAGATCGCCTTCATGTCGACCAAATCGATTACTCCCTGGAAGTTAGCCTCCGCACCGATTGGAATGACCACAGGAACCGCATTTGCGCCAAGCTCACTCCGGATCTCATCGACCACTCCCGCAAAGTCAGCCCCGGAGCGATCCATCTTGTTGATGAAAGCGATGCGCGGAACGCGGTACTTCTCCGCCTGTCGCCAGACTGTCTCCGATTGCGGCTGCACACCACTGGCGGCGCAGAACAGGGCGACCGCTCCGTCCAACACGCGCAGGCTCCTCTCCACCTCCGCAGTGAAGTCAACGTGTCCCGGGGTATCGATTATGTTTATCCGATGCCCCTTCCAGATGGCCGTTGTTGCCGCAGAAGTGATTGTGATACCCCGCTCCTGCTCCTGGGCCATCCAATCCATCGTCGCTTCACCGTCGTGCACCTCGCCAATCTTGTGGCTCTTGCCCGTGAAGAAGAGGATTCGCTCCGTCACCGTGGTCTTGCCCGCGTCGATGTGTGCCATCACACCGATATTTCTTACCTTATCAATACTGAACGTCTCCGCCATGATCCCTCCGTGATACCTTGGGTAACTCTCACCATACTAACACACAAAGGCAGCCAAAGGACAGCTGCCATACCTCAATACGTTATCTTGACCTCGCTGGAAACAGGGAAACTTGCGTGAACCACTGACTGCCAGGTATAAAAATGTAAGTTTATCCGATACGCAGCGCTGTGCAAGCACG
>JAGGSM010000115.1 GCA_021159105.1 Candidatus Bipolaricaulota bacterium | reverse complement strand
GCCCATTCTATTGCATGACTTCTGTAGAGTGTAAATGTCTTTTTATTCATTTTGTGTCCTCTAAAAGCTTAACCCAAATAATGCTAGTCCAAGGGTAAAAATATACACCACTTCCTAATTCAACCTTTAGTCCTATTTCTCCATTCTCTACAAGTTCCCCACGCTTTGAACCTATTTCATTTATAATTGCAAACTCTATTTTTTCTCTATTCATTTTCTTGTCTCCTTTGACCGTGCTCAATGCACCAATGTTCATTTACAGTTACCATCTTAGTTAATCCACATGCTAATCTAGCACCACAAGTATATGAGTGTGTGCAATTATCACAGTTAGGTCTTCTAATATGGTTCTCTTTTTCATAGACTTTGAGCCTTAGATTTAAATTGTCATACTCATCATCTGTAGCAACAGGGTCATTATCACGGTAATATACCTCAGCCCATCGTACTAATACTGCTACACTCTTTTTATACCCTAATTCATTCATACTGCATCCATTTCATAATCTTTACGATACCTATGTAAGTACATAGGATTGATAGGTTTTATAACTTTTGCGACCTTTGCAAGTTGTCCTCGTTCAGCTCTTTTTTCAGCTTCATATATCTTAGCACGTTTAAGTTTTCGTGTAATTACACAGGGGGTACAATACGTCTTTTGTCCTTGTATGGATGTTTCACAACCAACTGTCTTACATGTTTTCATTTCTATCTCCTTAGGTTTACGTATAGTTTGAGCACAGCTTTTACAATACTTTGTATTGGTAAATTCTTCTTTACATTCTGCACAGAGTTTTAAATTTGCAAGTCTGCGTTTACGTTGTGTAAGCACATCATGTAATTTCTTTTGATGCAGAGCACACTCATCACACCATTTGTAACCGGTTGCGGGTTCGCCACACCCTTTACATTTACCCATAATGGATAGCACCTGTAATAAGCAATGTACCAAGAATAATAATACCAAGATCAAGGCGTATCTCTACCCAATCCCAGCTACCTGTATAATCTTTCCATCCCATAAACTCTAATACAACTTTAATCATCCTACAACCTTTCCGGCAATTGCATAAAGGAAGCCAAGCTCCCAACCATACGATACTACAAAACTAACTGTAAAAATTGTTGCTAGTATCACTAAAATTCCAAAAAATGTTTTCATTTTTTAACCACCTTCTTAAAATGTGCATTTAAAACATCATCACTAAATTGACATTCACCTGTAAACTGTCTGTAAATATTACGAGCAGTACGTGCTGTTGTGCGTTTAATATCACTATCAAACTCTTCATCACTCACAGCACCATCCACTACATCTAAAAGACGATTTATCTTACCTGACATAAGGATTTGCTCTGCCTTAGTTCCATAGTTATCTAGGTACTCTCTTAAGAGCATAATTGAAAGTAGAAAATTGTTTACTTTCAATGCTACATTGACTAACTTTCCAACATATCCATCAAAAACTTTGGCTTTGTTTCTAAGCAATGGTTGTTCTA
>JAGGSM010000150.1 GCA_021159105.1 Candidatus Bipolaricaulota bacterium | reverse complement strand
GAAAAATAATACTCAGAAATAAACTTGGCGATCTCCATCTGTTCGGAACTGTAAACTTTATCTGTCACAGAAAGAATTTCAGCGGTTTCAAATACTGGTTTTTCAACCTCTGCAATAACTACAGCTTCTTTGATTGTGGTTTTAAGGGGGACAGACACTACTGTACCTGTAGTTAATGCTTGCAAGGTGCAATAAGTCAGACTTGGGGCACTTGACCGTAAGAGAACTATTTCATAATATTTCATTATATCAAAAACCCAAATGGAACGGCATACATATCTTTATCTATTTTTAAAAAGCTCTCACCATTATAAAGTACGATTCCCTTGGAAAATGTATCCGGTATCTCTTTTGCCAAATGATACATATGTTTAAAGTCACTCTTAGATACACTCTTGGAGGCTTTTACCTCTATGGCAACAATTCCATTTGAAAACTCTAAAATAAAGTCTATCTCCTTTTTATCACTGGTTCTATAGTAGGAAAGAGCTGTTCTATTGTTTGCATAAGTATTTGCTTTTAGCAGTTCCGCATAGACAAATGTTTCCAATATATCACCTTTATAGTGGGAAGTTTCATACTCTTCTTTTGAAGCAATACGTAAAAGATGGCACAGAACACCTGTATCTATAGCAAAAATTTTAGGAGATTTTACAAGTCTTTTAAGTTCATTTTTAAAAAATGGCTGTAACTTTTGTAGCTGATAGGTATGCTCCAATACAGAGAAGTAACTCGAAAACGTTTTATTGTCCAATCCACACTCTTTTTGAAGCTCATTTTGGTTAAATATATTCCCACTGCGCAACATACATAGCCTGTACATATTCATAAACTTATCCATATTACGTATGTTTGCCAACTCTTTTGCATCAGATTCTATATAGGTTCGTATATAAGAACTGAACCAAAGGTATTTTGCTTTCGTGTTATCTATTTTAAGTATCTCCGGATAGCCACCCTCAATGATGTTTTGAACTATACTGCTGTTATCATATTTTTGAAGAAGGAAACTATCTAGATCTTCAGCAAAAATATCAATAATATTTCCCTCTTTCCCATACTTCTCTTTGAGACTTAAAGGGTAAAGTTCAACGATGCCTATACGTCCTGCCAAAGAGTCTGAAATATCTTTAAAACCGGAAAGTGACGCTGAACCTGTCAAAATAAACTCACCGTTTATGCGATCTTTGTCCACATATTCTTTGATGGTTATCATGAGCTGGGGAAGACGCTGCACTTCATCTATGATGACAGGCTTTTCAAGATGTTCGATGAATCCTTTGGGATCATTTTTTGCCATCTGGTACATGTTAATGTCATCAAGTGTAATGTAGTTATCTATACCCAAATGCAAAGCCAATGTAGATTTACCAACTTGTCTGGCCCCGGATATGAGCAGTACAGGAAAATATTTTAAATAATTTTCTATATCTTCTCTAATAGCTCTTTTAAGATACTTCATTCATAGTCCTTAAATATATAGGATTATAATACTATATGTTAC
>JAGGSM010000300.1 GCA_021159105.1 Candidatus Bipolaricaulota bacterium | reverse complement strand
GCAGATACCCAAACCCTTAAGTACGCGAATCATCCTCTGGCCGAAGGAACCGTGGGAATTGGCCACGTCCTGTCAAGTGGTGTATGAGCATCGTGCCACCTCAGGATGAGCTGGTTAAGCAGTCAGCTGCTGAACCATTTCTCCTACCTCCTCTGTCTCCTCCGCTTTGCTACCCACTTGTTGTGCTTGTTTCAACAGCTCTAGGCCCATGTAACGTCGGGCGATGAGCCACTCGTCGTTCTGCTCGGCCAGAACTGCTCCCACCAACCGAATGACCGCTGGCCGATTGGGAAAGATCCCCACTACGTCAGTACGCCGCCTGATCTCTAGGTTAAGCCGCTCCAGCGGGTTGTTCGACCAGATCTTTCGCCATAGCGCATGCGGAAACACCGCAAACGCCAGGATCTCTTCCCTCGCCTCATCGACCATTGCTGCCACTTCTGGGTAACGCTCTTCTAGAATTTCCACCACCCACTCATGCTGGGCCCGTACCCGCTCCTCATCCGGTTGAGCAAAGATCGATCGCACCAGGGCCGTCACCCGCTTCTGTCCCTTCTTGGGAACCTTGGACAGCAGATCACGCATGAAGTGTGTCCGACACCGCTGCCACCCACTACCGGGTAGCTCACTGGCAATTGCGTTCTTCAACCCAGCGTGTGCATCGGATATCACTAGTTTCTCCCCAGAAAGTCCTCTTGCAACTAAGCTGTGTAAAAATGCCTTCCATCCAGCTTCATCCTCAGTAGTAAATACATCCATCCCTAATATCTCTCTTCTGCCATTATTGTTCACTCCAATGGCAATCACTGTAATCACATTCACTACCTGACCCTCTTCCCGCACCCGTTGGGTCATCGCATCGAGCCACACAAACGTGTACGGCCCATCATCCAACGGACGATGACGAAACTCCTCCGCCCTTTCGTCAAGCTCCTTGGCTAACTGTGAGACTTGACTCTTGGAAATCCCCTCAAGCCCTAACTTCTTCACTAACCCGTCGACTCTACGTGTGGAGACTCCGCGCACATAGCTCTCGGTTACTACTTCCATCAGTGCGCGTTCTGCTCGCCGACGGGGCGCAAGCAGCCAGGAGGGGAAGTAACTCCCTTTGCGTAATTTGGGGATTCCGAGGTCGATTGTACCAGCACGGGTGTCCCACCGGCGTGTGCGATACCCATTGCGCTGGTTGACCCGGTCTGGGTTCCTTTCCCCGTACTCAGCACCGCATATACTGTCCGCTTCCGCGCTCATCAGCATCTGTGCCATTTCCTTGACCATCTCCCGCAGCAAGTCCGTATCCGCTTCCTCCACCCGCTTGCGTAGCCAGGCTAAACTTTCTATCCTTTCTTTGACCATCGTTTCCTCCTCGTGCCGAGCGATGTCGGCAAACTTGTTTTTGTTCCCGAGGATGGCAACGATGGTCGCTTTTCTCAAGGTCTCCCTCCTTCATACACCACATGCCTGGACTCTAACTGATAGGAATTGGCATGCAGCAAGGGAGCCGGTACCCTGTAGAATAAA
>JAGGSM010000154.1 GCA_021159105.1 Candidatus Bipolaricaulota bacterium | reverse complement strand
GGCTCCAGAAGTCATACCTGCAATAGGAACAACAGAATGGACTAAATCTTATCATAAAACATGGAAAGATAGCCCCACATTACAAGCAGATCACGGAACAGAATCAATATGGAGAGACTCTTTAGTTAAGAGTAGACAAGAACAACTTGATGCAATAGATGATATTACAGACATACACGTAGGATTATATGCCACAGCAGGAACACTTGATGAGGCAAATACAATAGCCGTATATTATGAAATGGCAAAATTACTTCCTCAGCTTAGCTTCAGAGGATATAATGATGCAGATGTTCCAGATTTTCCTCCACAAACATACATGTTCCATGCTGAATCTGGACACTGGCAAGCAGTAAATGGAATGCGTGGATGGACACATGTTATACGAAAAGGCGAAGTTAAAAACGAATTTGATACTGCTGGTTCTGTAGACATGTATAATAAAAAATCAAATGTTAATTTCTACTATAATGCTGATTATGTTAGAAGAATTAATGATGGTGATCCAGTACACAAAGTGATAAGAGCTGATCCAGCATGGGAAGCAAAACTTGGTACATCACAATCTACAGCAGGAAACACCGGTGTTCCAGGCGATGTAAAAGCACTCATAGAGATACAGGTTCAGCTTACTCGTGGAGCAAATCCTACTTATGGTGAAATACGCATGTGGAATTATGAAACAACACATATTGTAACAAACGATGCAGATAGTAAAATTGTAACTATAAGAGGAAATCTTGGTGGAAAAGTTACAGGAAAAGTAGAAGGTCCTTCTGTAGGAGCAGCAGGACAATCAGTAACAGTAAACCCAGGTGATACTTTAGTTGGAACATACGGAACCAACAACATAGATATAGCCTGGTCTGTTGCAGCAATGTATGCCGGTGGCATGTTTAGCATAGGGACAATGAGTGGAGAATTAAACTTTAATGCTCCTGCAACACCTGGAATATATTATGTAAAGATTGTAGCTACCGACAATGGTCCACAAAGTGCAGGAGCACAGTCAGCAATAATGCTAACTATAACAGTGCTTGATGCAGCAGGTACTGCACCAACTCTTATTCCATGGCAACCAGGCTGGGATAAAGCGACATGTAATGCAAATGGTTATTTCTTTTGCCCTATTGCACAAGCATGTATGCAAACAACACTTGCTGAATCAGCAGTAGCTGGGTCTGGAGCAACTCATGAACCTGGAGATGCGGATTATGAGGATTTATGTTATTTTCCTATCGGACTGAAAGCAGCAAAAAAAGTTCCATTTTTTAAGCGTGAAAGGCTTCTTCGAGAATCAGTTCAGCTTAGCATCTATTCTGTAAAGATAGTAAAACTAAAATGGTATCAGGAACGATGGTTTTCTGTTGTTCTTACCGTTATAAGTATAATTGCTTCTGTTATTCCTGGATGGCAAGGAGTCGCAGTGGCCATAAGGACAATGATAGTTACGTTAGCCATAGGACTTGCAGTGAGCATTCTTGTCAAGGTAATATCACAATTCATTGATAATCCATTTCTGGTGGCAATAA
>JAGGSM010000177.1 GCA_021159105.1 Candidatus Bipolaricaulota bacterium | reverse complement strand
GCCCTTGCACAGATTTCGTTGTCATCTGCATACCGCTATTTCGGATGAGCGGTAGCTCCGAAGACCTTCCCGCTTACATCCGGTAGATGTCAGCCCAACCTCCGGTGTCATATCTTCGCTCTTGGTGTTTTCGGCCCTCCCCCACGTCCTATGCTAACGAAGGTGCGTGCTCAGACCTTGCTTGTCAACCACGAAGCACTTCACCGCTCTCCCACAGCGTACTCACCGGCAGCGCATACAGGTTTGAGCCAAAGGGAACGGGTTGATCGCCGGTGTAGAGAACGATCCCGCGCAGGAAGCGATCACCCAACAATTCGCTGAGGTAGTTCAATCCCTTGAAGTCGCTACTCTTGACCGTTGATGAGGCCTTGACCTCAATTCCCACGATCTCACCGGCAGCGTTCTCCAGCACTATGTCCACCTCCTGCCCTTTTCGTGTGCGAAAGTGGAAAAACTGAGGCTGAGTCTTGCTCCAGGTCGCTTGCTTTCGTAGTTCCATGATGACGAAGTTCTCCAGCAGTGGACCGAAGGTGTTTGGATCCGCTCTGATCCGCTCCTCGTTCAATCCTATTAGGTGAGCCAGCAAGCCAGTGTCGTTAAGAACTACCTTGCGTGAGCGAATGAGCCTTTTGCCTATGTTGGTTGACCAGGCAGGAAGAGGCTGAGATAAGAAGGTCATTTCGAACAGAGCCATGTAACGCTTTAGAGTACTCTGTGGCAATCCGAGGCTGTTCGAGATCTCAGTGTAGTTCATAAGCGAGCCAGCACGAGCTGCCAACAAGGAGAGCAAGCGGGGCATCATAGTAAGGTGTTCTATGTTTGCCAGGTCGCGAACCTCGCGTTGGACGATGGTGGTGACGTACGAACGAAACCACGCGCTACGCCTGCTCGTAGACGCTTTTCCCACTACTTCAGGATACCCCCCGGTCAGAACACGCTTGACGAGCTCACTTCTGCTCAGATCGCTAGCAGGAAACTGTGGTAGTTTGCTGGCGAATGCTCGGTCGATGAAATCTTCGGGTCGTCCCTCCAACTCCCCCTGCGAGAAGGGCCACAGACTCAGGATCTCCATTCTGCCAGCGAGCGATTCTGATAGCTTAGGAAGGAGCAAAGGGTTGGCCGAGCCAGTCAATAGGAAGTGACCGGGTACGCGATTGCGATCGACTACAGCCTTGATTGCTAAGAACAGTTCAGGAGCTCGTTGCACCTCATCGAGAACAATTGGGCTATCGAGGCCTGTCAAGAAACCTGTAGGATCATCGCGCGCGGCGGCAAGCACAGCGGCGTCATCAAGGGTGATGTAGCGTGCTGGATGCGCTTTTTCCGCCAACCACTGTGCTAATGTACTCTTTCCCGTTTGCCTGGCACCGTTGAGCAAAACAACGGGTGTATCCGACAGCGCTTCCAGGATAGCCGATGTAACGTTTCGAGGGATCATGGAAAGATTATAGCAATCAGTAGGGTGCATTTCAACCATTAGGTGGTTGATTAGCGACCACTCAGTGGTTGAATAGCGCCATAAGAAAACGGGCTAACATATAGATCAGCAACTAACAGTATCAGGATTATTCCCCGATCCTTACGGA
>JAGGSM010000180.1 GCA_021159105.1 Candidatus Bipolaricaulota bacterium | reverse complement strand
AAATAGTGAATACGTTCCCGGCAATCTATTTTCTGCACAAAAAGCTTGCATTGAATCTATAAATAATATATAAATCATAAGAAGATAGCGAATTTGCTGTTATTTTCTTATGTAATAGTTATTTAAATAGATTCAATATGGTTTTGCGGAGATGATTATGGATTGCCAAAATATAGTTTTTTCGCCCCAGCAATCACAAAAACGTATCAACAAAGTATTACGCGTATTACCACCTCAAGTCTTGAAAAAGGTTTTATTTTTTGCTCTTTATTTACTTGGAGCAAGGCTTAACGCAATAGCTAGCATTGTAGATATGCCTAAAGATTCCGTGAAAACTACAATCAATAGAGTCATGAAAGACGGACTTTCAGCTCTTCGTGATCGAAGACAATCGGCTAAAACATATGAGTTGCAATTACCGACTTCACCACAACCACCTCAAGTTTCAGCGCTAATTGAAGAGGGGCTCTGCATCATTACCTTTGGAGATACGGATCACCAGTTAAAAATTCCGCAAAACCATCGGATACATCTTAGGTCTGTTCTGCTATCTTTGCAACATGCTAATATGTTGTCTGTTCAGACCGTTTCATCCATTTTAGAGATTTCAGCTGCGCACAGCCGTGAGCTGTCTAACAAATTACTAAATAACGACGTTGCTGAAGTTCTAATTGATCAACGAAAAGGTCAAAAGCAAGATATTCTTGTTGATTCTTCGGTGAAGGCTGAACTCATTCAACAGTTTGCGGCCAGGGCAGTGACAGGATATTCCACGTCAAGTCAAGACCTTACAGAGATAATAAATGTATCTCAAAGCACAAACATCTCTTCACGAACTATACGTTGGCACATGAACAAGCTTGGCCTTATGAAAATAAGAAAAACCCTGCCAAATTTAGTTGAAACATTAAAAAAAACTTTTGACCTTACTTGTTAGTGCGAAGATTAATATACCTGGGTTTATGATGCTTACGGTCAATATGCAAACTTATTCCGAAACTGCCCGTCGGCAATCAGCCGTAGTTCTAACGAATAAGTGATTTACGATCATTGCCGCTGCTTCAATCGTTGGATGCAGTACATTCACAGTAAGTTGTTGTCGGAGGCGCATGGTCGATACCGGAGACATTGCAGATCTTCTTCGTTCTGGCAGACCAGCTACCTGCTCGGAAACATTAAAGTTGGAATTAATTGGATTCTACTGCCAAACGCAACCATTCCCAACTTCTGGTCGATGGACATTAAGGTGGGCTGCCATTCATTTAGCAAAACACCCTGAATGTATTAACGCATCACCAAGCAAATCAACAATTCATAGAATATTAAAGGATAGTGGCCTTAAGCCCCATCAGTCTCGTTACTTTCTTCATATTTCAGATCCCTCCGAAAAACCTTTTCTTTTTTGATGAATGTCCCGGCATTCAGATACTCAAACGACTCCTTAGCTCCACACCCCTTCAATCTTTTCGCCGCATTTGCCGCAATGGCCATCAACCAGCCTGTTGCTCCGGATGCTGAAGCCATAGCGATTGATCAATTCCTCTCCACAGGCCGGGCAGTAGGTGCTTTCGCCTCCCTCCCCGGGGATGTTGCCTTCGT
>JAGGSM010000106.1 GCA_021159105.1 Candidatus Bipolaricaulota bacterium | reverse complement strand
AGCCGCGCACGAGATTATGCAAGTGGGCAAATCTTCCTGTTTCACCTTCCGCGCTTTGCGGCACAGCCTCCTCCTTTGTCCCTCCATTTGAGGACAGGCGGACAATGAAATGGTATCTCCGATGGCTTGACTTGCGCTCCCTGAATGCATAGATTAGGGATGAATAGGCCCTATGTTGCTATTGCAAGCGAAGGAGGCTCGAGGTGATGAGAGTGCAAAAGAAAGCGCGGATTAGGCGACTTATCATTGGTCTAGCTGGTGTTGTCGGCATATTGGTGTTGGTCGCTGGCTGCTGGCCGTTTAACACGGCTCCGGTGGCTTCGTTCACTGCCAGTGCCTTGTCGGGAGAAGCTCCGTTGACTGTGAACTTCAGCGCAATCTTGTCGACTGATTCTGATGGAATCATCACGACATATGAGTGGGACTTTGGTGATGGAGGAAGTGGCAGCGGGAAATCCGCCTCACACACGTATGCTGCAGCTGGCACATTCACCGTTGTCTTGCGAGTGACCGATGACAACGGTGCTCAGGCAACGGCACAGAAGACAATTACCGTTACCGCACCATCTGGCGGAGGTACAACTGGAGGCACCGGCCCGACAGCTAGCTTCACTGCGACTCCTCTTACTGGAGCATCGCCGTTGACGGTTACGTTCAACGCATCGGCTTCAGCATATGCCGGTCACGCTATTACCTACTACTCGTGGGACTTCGGCGATGGTGTTACCGGAACTGGGATTACGACGAGCCATACCTACTCCCCCTCCACAACCACGACGTATCATGTTGTGCTGCGGATTATCGCCTCGGACAACACTGAGGACACTGCGACCAAGGACGTTACGGTGACCGTGAGTTCGCCGACAACACCGTCTACAGCACCGACCGCAAGTTTTACGGCCACCCCTGACAGCGAGCAAATTGGGCCGCACGAATTCACCTTCGATCCGAGTGCTTCGAGCGCGGTGAGTGGTCACTCGTTGACTACCTATGTGTGGAACTTCGGGGATCAGAGTTCACAGACGAACACAACCGATGCTACGGTGACACATTCCTTCTATACCGCACAGGCAAGTCAGAGCTTCACCGTAACGCTGACCGTGATTGATGATGCTGGGAAGACCGATTCCTACTCGCGTACGGTGAAGGTGAAGAACCTGCAGCCGGTTGCAGGATTTGAGATGAAGACGGCAAGTGGGACATATGGCGTTGCGGATATCGAGATTCACAACGCCCAAACTGCTTCACAGACGATTTCATTCCAATCTCAAGCTCCAAGCAACCCAGCTGGTAAAGAGCTTTGGAACAGCACAGAAGCAAACTTCGCGGGTCCCAACGACTCAACAAGCGTGAAGCCCGGAAACTTCGAGACGGGTGACAAGAACTTGTCGTATGATCCAGAAGGACATAACCTCAACTACACAGGTGGGACCTGGGGCATCATCTCATATGTGTGGCACTTCGGCGATGGCACAACGACGACTAAATCTGCAGAGGCGGATGGTTCCTGTGCCCCGTTCAGTCATACCACCTACGCACTTGGCGCCGCCGAAGATCAGAAGACGTTCACTGTTGAGCTTGAGGTGATCGATAACCAGGGAGCGCGAAACACACTCACTC
>JAGGSM010000013.1 GCA_021159105.1 Candidatus Bipolaricaulota bacterium | reverse complement strand
GTTCGAGAGTTGTCTTTGCCGCTAACCGGTTACATAATCGCTTCGCTAAGTATGAGGGAGGATTGCATGCTCATTGGATGTCACCTATCGATCGGAAAGGGGTTCCCAGCCGCGATCGATGAAGCGGAATCACTCGCGATGAACGCGATGCAGATCTTCTCGCACAACGCATCTTCGTGGCGGATGAAGGAGATGACGACCGAAATCGCTGGCTCTTTCCGCAAGCGCCTCGCTCATTCATCTGTCGAGTATGTCGTGATCCACACGATGTACCTGCTGAACCTGGCAAGCCCCGATGACGCTCTCTATGAGCGCTCTATTCTCGCGCTCGAAGAGGAGATCAGGCGGGCTGGGATGCTGGGGATCGATCAGATTGTCACTCACATCGGCGCGCACAAAGGGAGCGGAATTGATGCGGGAATAAGACGTGTCAGGGCGGCTCTCGACCGCGCTCTTGCTTCCGATTCCGCATCGGGACATCCAAATGTGCGCGTCTTGCTCGAAGATACCGCCGGTGCCGGGACGACGATGGGGACCAGTTTCTCAGAGATCGGGGCGATCATACGCGGCCTCGACGATCCGCGCCGCGTCGGGGTCTGCCTCGACACCTGCCATGCATTCGCCGCCGGGTACGAACTGCGCACTGCAGATGGTCTGGCGAAGACGCTCGATGAGTTCGACAGCGAGATTGGCCTGAGCCGCCTCGAACTGGTTCACCTAAACGACTCCAAATTCCCGCTTGGGTCGAGGCGCGATCGGCACGCGCACATCGGATCTGGTGAGATCGGAATCGATGGAATCTCGCAGGTGGTCAATCACCCATCACTGCGGGATCTGCCGTTCATCCTGGAGACGCCGAAGGAGATCGATGGGAAAGGCGGCGCCGACCGAGTAAACTTGGCTCGGGTACGATCGTTGCGAGAAGAAAAGGAGGAGTAATGAAGTTCTTCATTGACACGGCCAATGTCTCCGAGATTCGCGAGATGGCGTGGTTGATCGATGGTGTGACGACAAATCCATCGCTCGTGGCGCGGGAGAAGCGTCCGTTCGAGCAGGTCATCGCCGAGATCTGCGACATCGTCGACGGACCGGTGAGCGCCGAGGCGACGGCGCTGGATGCAGAAGGGATGATCGAGCAGGGGAAGGAGCTCTCACAGATTCACGAGAACGTCGTCATCAAGATACCGATGACCGAGGAAGGGATGAAGGCCGTGGTCGGTCTGTCCGAGGCGGGAATCCGCACCAACGTCACCCTCGTCTTCTCGCCGAACCAGGCACTGGTGGCGGCCAAGTGCGGTGCGGCCTTCGTCTCCCCGTTTGTTGGTCGGATCGATGATGTCGGTGGGGACGGGATGGACCTCGTCTCCCAGATCCTCGATATCTACGATCAGTACGCGTTCGAGACCGAGGTGATCGTGGCGAGCGTCCGCCATCCGCAGCACGTCCTTGACGCCGCCCTCCTCGGTGCGGAGATCGCCACCGTCCCCTACAAGATCTTAAAGAAGCTGTTTGATCATCCCTTGACGGACGTAGGGATAGATAGATTCTTGAAAGACTGGGAAGGGGTGCCAAAGTGAAGTTCGATCGCTACGAGGGAACGCGTGACGCATACGGAAAGACGCT
>JAGGSM010000037.1 GCA_021159105.1 Candidatus Bipolaricaulota bacterium | reverse complement strand
TCTATCCATTCAATTTTTTGATTTTCACTCATTTAACATTCCTTCTTCAATTTATTAAAAATCTTCACCATCGCCAAAGTATCCAACTCACAATACCGCAATAACGCTTCTCTAAGTCTACCCACTTCCTGCTTATCATCCATGTGTGCCAACCGTGCATAAGTCTGCATAGCTTCTCCACCATTTTGAACACCATCTAACGCTTTATATGCCTGTGCCATTTCAGGTACAAGTGAAGGAAGCACTAACTTAATGGAGTAACTCCCTTTCATATCTGGCACATAGTAATCTTTCTTCTGAAATGGTGTCATCAGGTCTTGTACATTGTCATGAATAAGCATCAAGCTATCTGAAAACTCATCAAACATAGCTGCAAGCTTTCGTATGACTCCCTTTTCAAAGCCCATATTGTATGCCAATACGGTAACATCTGTTGGAATATCCTCAACCAATTTTCTCGCTAGTTCATAACGTGGATCTATACCCTCTTTGGCTAAAAACTCTTTATGTTCCAAGCTTCCATCTTCTTGCTCAATGTGTATAGAGTATTGGAAGGGAATTTGCATAAAAGGACTGATGCCTTTCCATTCGGGTATTGCCTGTTGAAAAGTTTCAAAATCTAAGTGGTAAAGTGGATATGTCAAACCATTTACAAACTCTTTAATCGCAGGCTTGTTGATGATCTCTTTATTGTCTTGTTCAGATTCTATTTGTATTTGCTGAGAAAGTGAATAAGTAGATGTATCTGTAATTTGATTAAACTCGATGACTCCATCACGATACAGCTCAAACTTTTTATCTGTATTGAGTCTTGAAATATTAAATATGCTGTACTCTGGGATATGCTTCCAACAGTAAGCCTTTGCATCACATTCATAAGGCTTGTTACAATGCTTACCTATATCTACTTCTGGTTCCACATCTTTGTTCGATAACTGCTTTCTAAAGTGTGCCAAATAAGTAGGAATATCTGCTTGCATTTCCAGTACTTCATCGGAGATATTGGCTATTGTAAAAAGCTTATCTATCTCCAGTGCATCATCTCTTACGTATTTATTATTGATATGCACAATATTGCTAGTTTTAACAGTGTACCCTAAGCCATTAAGCACATAATACTGTATGGAGGCATCATGCAGATACACATCCTTTACTTCTGTAGAACTCTTAACTTCATATATCTCTACACTTCCATCATCGTTAATGTGCAATATATCTACCATGACCAAGATATTGTCAAAATTGAAAGTGGCTTCATAGATGTTTGTAATGCCTTCTTTCATCCAACGTTGTGTTAAAGCTATCTTCTCATCAAAAGTCGTACCTTCAAATGGAATTTCTTTGCCATCTGGAAACAGCTCACAGGCTAATGCACCTACTTTATCTCCTGTTGCGAATACGGCTTGGGATTGAGCACCAGGGGGAGTTAGAACATCACGGTTATACTTTTTAAGCCATAGTGACTTTGTACATTGTAAGCCTCGAGTGTAAAGAGATTTGGATAAATTCATATTTTTCCTTATGTATACATCTTTATTTATAATGTAGTATAGTCTAAATAACTCAAGAAGATAAGGACATATTTGAAAAATAAATTTCTAAAATATGCCTAGTTGAGTAATCCTTTTCTATATTTAATTGTTTGCATAGGCAACCTTTTTTTGAAT
>JAGGSM010000008.1 GCA_021159105.1 Candidatus Bipolaricaulota bacterium | reverse complement strand
ATCACCCGCAATGCTACAGACATGAACCACTACCAGAACCTGCTGGCCAAGGCGGTGGCGGCAATCACCGGCAAAGCTGAAGAAAAAGGGGTTGAAAGCCTCTTTCATCGGGGCGGAACCGCACTGACCAAGGAATCTTTCCAGGGAATGGATGATTTTGAAGTTGTTTCCTATTTGATCATTGCCGGAGCTGACAAAGAAGGATAACGCGATGCAAGAAAAGAATAAACCAGGAATCAGCAAGTCACTATCAGCCATTGAATATCCAAAACTTCTTGCCGATGTGAAGGAACGTATCCGTCTTGCTCAATACACGGCACTCAAGGCGGTAAACAAAGAGTTGGTCGGGCTGTACTGGGATATTGGGCGGATCATTGTGAAACGTCAGTCTAATGCCGATCATGGGTCTGCCATCGCGGAACAACTTGCAGCCGATCTGCAAAAGGAGTTCCCCGGCATTAAAGGTTTTTCCAGACGTAATGTATTTTATATGCGGGAGTTTTACCTGAGCTACAGCGAACTGCCAAAAGTGCAACCACTGGTTGCACAAATCGGGTGGACGCATAATCTTATCATTCTTCAACGCTGCAAAGACCCACAACAGCGTGAATTCTATATCCGCATGACGTGCAAATTCGGCTGGTCAAAAATTGATCTGATAAAGGTGGAGTTATAAAGGATGGAACCACGGAACATACCGAATACACGGAAAGAATTGTTATATAAAGATGAGACGTATCGTATTCGTGGGGCTGTTTTTGAAGTGTATCGGGAAATGGGATGTGGTTTTTTGGAATCAGTGTATCAGGAGTGTCTTGAGAAAGAATTGAGAGCACAAGATATCCCTTTCGTTTCGCAACAGAAATTGAGGTTGATGTATAAAGGGGAGGTGCTTGAACAAACTTACAAGCCTGATCTTATCTGTTTTGAGAAAATAATTGTTGAACTCAAGGCAGTGAGGGCAATTGCTGATGAACATCGCGCTCAACTGCACAATTATCTGAAAGCAACAGGGCTGAAACTTGGATTACTGGTGAACTTTGGGCATTACCCTAAGGCAACTGTTGAAAGAATAATAAAATGAAAAGGATGGAACCACTGAACACACCGAAGACACGGACAAAAAAATATTATTTCAGTGTATTCCGTGTGTTCCGTGGTTGATAAATGGAGATGGGTAATGGATAAATTGACAGAACAGGATGGCAAGAGCCTTGATATGGTGAGCGAGAATCTTGAGGCCCTATTTCAGTGTATTCCGTGTGTTCAGTGGTTAATAAATGGAGACAGCAATGAAAAAACTGACAGAGCAGGACGGCAAAAGCCTCGATATGGTGAACAAGAACCTTGAGGCTCTCAAAGCCATCTTTCCCGAAGCCTTTACGGAAGACGGTGTGGACTTTGAAGTGCTTCGTGAGCTTTTAGGCGATGCCGTAGCTGAGGGTGAAGAAAAATACGGACTCACTTGGCATGGCAAGAAGAAGGCCCGGCAGATTGCCTTGATGCCCTCTTTGGGGACGCTGCGCCCCTGCAAAGAAGAGAGTGTCGATTGGGATACCACCCAGAACCTGTTCATCGAAGGAGACAACCTTGAAGTTCTGAAACTCCTGCAAAAGAGTTACGCCAACAAAATCAAGATGATCTATATCGATCCGCCTTATAACACTGGGAAGGAGTTCATCTACCCGGACAAGTTTCA
>JAGGSM010000004.1 GCA_021159105.1 Candidatus Bipolaricaulota bacterium | reverse complement strand
TGAAATTCGCGGCATAACCACCGATTTTGGGAGAGGAAAATGCTTCGTAAAGCCAATCAGAGAAACGTTTCCCGGCGCGTTTCATCAAGTTTGTCTCGTTCATTTTTTGCGTTATCTGGTAGCGTTGCATTAAATGGGTCTATTTGTTTGTAGTTAGTTGACATGTTCTCTACTTACTTACTTTCATTGAATGAGCATTGAACCAGAGTTTAAGGAACGCCTTGCACGATTCATCCGTTTGGAACCCATCCATATTCTTCAGTTTGCGTTCGAGGGTTCTGTTCCAGGCCTCGATGCCGTTGGAATTCGATGGCAACGTTGAGTTTATTTTGTAGGCGAGGAGAAGATCGAGATTCCTTTCGAGCGACCTAAAAAATCTTTTGTGATACGATGCCGGAAAGAACGATTTAAGCGCTAACAGCCTCGCCAACAAAGCTTTAGCTTTATCCACAGTGGGCGATTTGACAATAGCTTTCACCGTCGCCCTGAATGCCTTGTTTCTCCAATAATACTTACTCCTTCGCGTTTTGGGAAGCTGAAAATTTAGATAACGCAGAAAATGAACGAGACAGACTTGATGAAACGCGCCGGGAAACATTACCCTGACAGGCTTTACGAAGCATTTTCCTCTCCCAAAATCGGTGGTTATGCCGCGAATTTCATCCGGGATGGTTTCGGAAATAAGCTCGAGAAACTCATAGGTTGCCCGGCTGTCTTCGCGCCTCGAATATAGGTAGCATAAGAGTTTGCCGGTTATCGCATCGCTTGCCCAGAGCAATGTTCGCTTGTCGCCGCCCACCTTGAGAACCTTTCCGTCGAAGCAAAGATAACCGCTGAAATCCTTTATCGACGCCGTCCCGAAGGATTTTGGGTTGTCGGCTTTTTCAATGAGCCATCGATGAACGGTCGAGGCGTGAACACCGAACCTTTTACCGACTTCGGAAAGCGAGCATTTTGTTGTAACATAATCGCTTACGACTATGTCTTTTAGATTGTCGGAAGCCCGTTTTCTTTTGCCCGGCGTATTCGAGCTGAAGTTTTTCCCGCACTCGTTACAGAAATAGCGCTGGTTTCTTTTGGGAACGAGACCCCTTTTTGTCTTGATAAAAGACTTGACAAACCCTTTGCGCTTGGTGCGGAGGCTGCCACAAAAGGGGCATCGTTTTTTTTCGTTCTTCTCATGACACGAAGATAACTCTCTATAACTCCTTTGCAAGCAATTCATTAGGCCGCTTTCAAGACCCACTTATTGCAACGCAGCCGAGAAACCCTTTTAAGGGTTTCTCGGCGGAAGGGGTTTTAACCCCTTGAGCAGCAGCGGCTAAAGCCCTTGAAAGGGCTACCGCTTTTAAGGGCTTAAAAGCCCTCTCTTTCAAAAGAAATTGTTTTCTCGACGTGCTTCGCGCGAGTCGCTTTTAGAAAAGGAACATCTTCGAATAGGATGTTGGCGCTATCCCTTCGGGATGCGGAGGACCCTTTTGAGTGTTTCCAGCACCTCGTCGCTCATGATGATGCTCAACCCTTTCAAATCGCTCACTACAACCGCATCGATAAAGGCCAAAAGAGGATCGCCGGCGTATTTTTCGACGGCGATATTCGCCACCTTGGACGAAACGACTCGGAGCTTTTTTCGAAGCAGTCTATCGAGTTCTTTCTCGATCCTTTCGAAGGCGTGCCAATCCATGCCGCGTTTATATTTCAGTCCGCAATACGGACA
>JAGGSM010000269.1 GCA_021159105.1 Candidatus Bipolaricaulota bacterium | reverse complement strand
CGTTCGGCGGTGAAGATAACACCCACCCAAAAAGTATCAATTTGCTTAGATTCAAGATTTTCGATATGCTTGGCCGCCGTGTCACCCTCGGTAAAACCGGTCGGCCAAGAAAAGGAAAAAATTAAATCGTGGACAGACCACGATTATCTGCGATTCTACGTAAACCCCGGCAAGAGCCTCTTGGCATCATTTAAGAAACCCCAATATTTAAGGTAAACAAATATGGATCAACAGTTTGTAATTTCTGATGAATATATTGAGTTAAACAAGCTCCTTAAAGCCAGTGGTCTATGTGATACCGGGGGCCAAACCAAGATTGTTATTGAAGATGAGCTGGTCACTGTCGACGGCGAGACTGAAACTCGTAAACGAAGGAAGATTAAAGATGGCATGATCGTTAAATATGGTACCCATAGCGTCAAAGTCATTTTTGAAAAAAATTGAGCTGTCAATATGCATGAAAGTCAGAAAAAATTCACCCCTCCCCCGAAAAGATTTCAGCCCAGAGGACTTTCTATCCTCTATGAAGATCATGACATTCTGGTTGTCGATAAAATGAATGGACTTTTAACCGTGAGTACAGATAGGATCAAAGAGAACACTGCCTATTATCTCCTTAATGATTACGTGCGAAAAGGGGTTCAAAAATCAAGGAATCGGATATTTATCGTACATCGCCTGGATCGCGATACTTCCGGGGTTCTCGTTTTTGCTAAAAATGAAAAGGCCAAGCGTTATCTTCAGGATGAGTGGCCGAAATTTAAGAAAAAGTACTCTGCGGTAGTACATGGAAGATTGCCGGATAAGGAGGGTGTAATCACTTCCTATCTTGCCGAAAACAGTATTCATAAAATGTACTCCGTTGCTGATCCCAAAAGAGGCAAGCTCGCAAAGACCGGATATAAAGTTCTTAAGGAATCAAAAAAGTACAGTCTGCTGGAGGTAGAGCTCCTTACGGGAAGAAAAAATCAGATAAGGGTTCATTTATCGGAAAAAAATTGTCCTGTGGTAGGCGATAAAATATATGGGAAAAAAGAGAAAGGTATTAAGCGACTCACACTGCATGCGGCCTCCATCTCCATATTACATCCCCATACAAAAAAGATGATAACCTTTGAGGCGCAGGTTCCGGATTATTTTGAGTCGCTTGTAAATAGTTAATAACGGAGACTTTTCGCATAGGATAAAGTCGATCGTCAAATCTGCGTATTCACTAGAAACCTAAAGGTGTACTAACTAATGAAATTATTAATTCGTAATCTTGCTCGCAGTACTACCGAAGAAGAATTAAAAATCCTTTTTGGCAAATATGGCACCGTGCAATCTTGTGATTTGGTGTTAGATAAGGTCACCGCCAAATCCAAGGGTTTTGCTTTTGTGGAAATGCCAAAACCAAGAGAAGCCCAAGCAGCGATGAAAATCTTAAATGGCAAGAATATTGCCAATAACAAAATTCGGGTTAAAAAAGTTGAGGATAAAAAGGCATAACGCCGTTAAGCTGTTCAAATATCCAGGCAGTGGTAACACAACTGCAATATAGATCAGGACATAATTATGACGAACAATGATATTTTACGCCGTATCCGGTATATCTTCGATTTTAACGATTCTAAAATGATTACTATATTTGGTTTAGCTGGTCACCAGGTAACGCGTGGGCAGATCAGCGATTGGTTAAAAAAAGATGACGATCCTGCGTATCAGAAATGTAGTGACACCCAATTAGCGATTTTCCTAAATGGCTTAATT
>JAGGSM010000046.1 GCA_021159105.1 Candidatus Bipolaricaulota bacterium | reverse complement strand
GCTAAAAGCAGTAGTAAAGTGATCCATGATTTCATAGATAAGTTCTCCTTCTAATAATTATAAGTCCAAGATTCTATCTAAACAGAGAAATATTCTCTTGATTTAAATCAAGTGGATAGGAGTCTGTCGGACTCACCATCCCTAAACACCAATTTTGCTATAATAGATATCAATAAGAAACAATTTAATAGGTATAAAAACTTCTATGGCAAATCACTTTATCAGCTCGAACAGGAAACAAGCCTATCTCCTGCCACCCAGTATAGATGAGTGGCTTTCCAAAGATCATCTGGCACGATTTATCGTTGACGTGACAGAACAGCTTGATCTTTCTTCTATCCTCAAACACTATACAGGTACCGGTGGATCGTCAGCCTATCATCCACAGGTACTGCTGTCTCTTTTATTTTACGGATACGCCACAGGAACCTTTTCAAGCAGAAAGATAGAACGTGCTACATACGATTCGGTAGCGTTCCGTTATATTGCAGCCAATACCCATCCCGATCATGATACGATTGCGACTTTCCGTAAACGTTTTCTTCCCCAGCTTGAAGAACTCTTTGTGCAGATTCTCCTTATTGCCCAGGGTACAGGATTTCTCAAAGTAGGCAAAGTCAGTCTTGACGGTACCAAAGTCAAAGCCAATGCCTCCAAACATAAAGCACTGAGTTATGCCCATGCCTGTAAACTGCAGGAACAACTTGAAACCGAAGTCAAAGTCCTGATGCAAAAAGCCAATGAGGCAGATAATAGTGATGAGAATGATGGTATGGATATTCCTGAAGAGATCAGCAGAAGAGAAGATCGTATTACAGTGATCAAAGAAGCTAAAGAAAAAATAGAACAGCGATCCAAAGAGCGTTATGTTAAAGAGAAAAAGCTCTATGACGAGAAGATGAATAAGCGCAAAGCCAAAGAAAAGCTCACAGGGAAAAAGACAAAAGGTAAAACACCCAAGCCTCCTGCCAAAGAGGTCAAAGATAAGGATCAGATCAATTTGACAGATGAAGAGTCCCGTATTATGAAAACTTCAGGAGGAGGATTTGAACAGTGCTATAATGCACAGGCTTCAGTCGAACATGACAGTCGTCTTATCGTTCATCAGCATGTTACACAAAATGGTAACGACAAACAGGAAGCTACACCGGCTTTGCAATGGTTCACTACACATCCACTGCTTAAACCATCTTCTATCCTAATGGATGCAGGGTACTTCAGTGAAGGTAATGTTAAGCTCTGTGAAGAAAATAACATTACACCTTATATATCATTTGGGAAAGAAAAGCATAATCAACCATTAGAAGAGAGATTTAAAGAAGCGGATCCTCTTCCTGACAAGCCAACCCCCGTCGAGAAGATGAAACATCGTTTACAAACTAAAGAAGGTAAAGTCATCTACGGTGAACGAAAAAGTACGGTTGAGCCAGTCTTTGGAGTCATGAAACATGTCATGGGATTCAGACAGTTTATGCTCAGAGGCTTTGAACAGGCAAAAGGAGAATGGAATCTTATGTGTATTGCCTATAATCTGAAGAGATTGCATATCATGCGAGGATAAAAGAGGGAAATATGCCGGGGTGATGACATTATTGGCACCTATATTGCAATATTTTTATTCATTTCAGTATAAAAAACCGAAAACTGCCTACTCAAGACAGTTTTAAGAGGGTGAGCCCGACAGACTCCTAGGCATTTAAAGAAAAAAAATATTTCCAAAATGACCTTACATAATATGCCTAATCTATATATAAT
>JAGGSM010000230.1 GCA_021159105.1 Candidatus Bipolaricaulota bacterium | reverse complement strand
ATGTTCTTCTCTGAGTTCATGATCGAGAGGATAGGGGTGAGTAATTCACGATGCAAGCGGTCAATTGACCGATCCGCGACGAATCGATAAGCTTGGATCATCGAAAGGAGGTCGGGTGAGCCATGGCTCTTGATCTAAGTAGTCTGCAGAAGGCGGTCATGTCCCTGGAGAGGGCCCTCAACGTAGCGGCCCCGGACAGGCTCAAAGAGATGACAGCCGATCAGCAGGAGGTCATCAGAGCGGGAGTGATCCAGAACTTTGAGCTTGCCTACGAGCTTTGTTGGAAGTTCATGAAAAGATGGCTGGAGACGAATCTTAGCCCGATGATCGCGGACGGCGTGACGCGAAGGGAGCTGTTCAGATTGGCCGTTGAGAACCGACTGATCGATGACGTCGAGCAGTGGATGATCTACCACGACGCGCGAAACCAGACGGCGCACATCTATGACCTTGAGATCGCACAGGAAGTGTACGAAACAGCGCGCGGCTTTGTGAGAGATGCTAGGAAGCTCCTTCAAGCACTGGAATCCCGCAATGATTGACATCAAACCTGTTCATCTAGAGACGGTCAGACGTATTCTAGCTGATCATGTGCCTGATTGTGAGGTGCGCGCCTTTGGATCGCGCGTAAAGGGAGAAGCTAAGAGTTATTCCGATCTTGACCTGGTGGTGATCTGTCAACAAACCTTGGACGCGGACCACCTGCGGCACCTGAAGGAGGCGTTCGAGGAATCAGATCTGCCTTTTCGGGTGGACGTGCTTGATTGGAACAGGATTTCTGGGTCATTCCGCAAGGTGATCGAACAGGGCTACGAAGTGGTACAGAGACCGATCGGGTCGATCGCGATGAAGGACACAGGAGGTGCATGATGATCAAGGTGGAACATGGACAGGATGTGATGGTGCGGCTTATGGACGGCGAGGAGCTGATCTCATCGCTTGCGACGCTGTCGCTCGATTCGGCGGTCCTGTTGAATGGTGTCGGGATGCTGCGCGACCTTGAGATAGGTTACTGGAACGGTAAGAGCTACGACGTACAGAAGATCTCAGAACCTGTAGAGCTGCTCAGCCTGCAGGGGAACTTCGCCCGCAAGGGCGATGAGAGGATCATCCACTGCCACACCACGATCGCCAAGCGCGGCGCGGCCGCGTTCGGCGGGCACATCCTCAAGGCCACGGTGAACAACACGGCGGAGATCTACATCCGCAAGCTCTCCGGGATCGTACTGGAGCGCAAGATGGAGGAGACGGGGCTCGCCGGGCTGTACCCGCGCTAGTCGAAGCGGGAGACTCCGCGTAGCCCGTTCAGGAACGCCTTTCCGCTCGTGCGTGGGCGGCCCTCTCGTTGAATCTCCAATATCTCGATCAGCTCATCGCTCGTGCCCACGAGCAAGCGACCGGTCTCCTGTAGCGCAATCTCGCCCGGTGTTATCTGCCCGCATTTGACGCCGGTGCGCGCGGTGCGGTGGACCTTCACCGCCTCACCTGAGAGATGGGTGAACGCCCCGGGCCACGGGTTCAGCCCGCGCACCAGATTGTGAATGTTGCGTGCGTTCTTCGTCCAGTCGATCTTCCCATCGGCGCGTGAGAGCTTGGGGGCCAACGTCGCCTCCTCTTCGCGCTGGGGTGTAGGATGAGCCGTCCCATCTTCGAGCGAGCGCAGTGTCTCCAGGATCGCCTTGGCCCCGAGCTCTGCCAGGTGGTCGTGCAGTTCACCCGCGGTTTCGTCTGGGCCGATCGGGCAGGAGCGCTGCA
>JAGGSM010000086.1 GCA_021159105.1 Candidatus Bipolaricaulota bacterium | reverse complement strand
GCATTAACTGCCGATTTCAGCCCCGAAATCGTCAGGAACTTCAGTCTAGTCTCCCGTAACGCGCTCGACGATGAGCTTGGGCGTAGCTACTTCTTTGTCGCTTATGGTGTAGGCCTGCGCCACCATGCTCTTTGCCTGCTCTAGGTTCGCCTCGCTGTTCACGTGCAAGATGGCAAGCGGCTCTCCCTTGTTCACGTGCTCGCCGACCTTGCGCACGACCTCAATTCCTACCGCTGGATCGATCACGTCGTCCTTGGTGAAGCGACCGGCACCGAGCAGGTTCGCCGCCCGTCCGATCGATAGTGCGTCGAGGTTCGCCACTATGCCAGTCTGTGGCGCTGGAACCTCGATCTGTTTGCTTGCGGTAGGCAGGAGGTTCAAGTCATCGACAACAGCGGGGTTCCCTCCCTGGTTCTTCACCATCTGTACGAACTTTTCGAGCGCGGAGCCGTCGTGAAGAAGCTTTCGCAGGTGTTCCGTCGCTTCGGAGTGATCGCTGAGTTCTCCTGAGAAGAGGACGAGCTCGGCGCCGAGGGCGCAGCACAGGTCCTCGAGGTCCTGCGGGCCGTGGCCCTGCAGCGTGTCGATCGCCTCTCTCACTTCGAGGGCGTTTCCGACCATGTGGCCGAGCGGCTGCGACATGTCGGTGATAAGGGCCGAGATCTTCCGTCCGAGATGCACACCGATCGCCACGAGCGCCTGCGCCAGGTGGCGGGAGTCCTCCAGCTTCTTCAAGAACGCTCCCGATCCGGTCTTGACGTCGATCACGATCCCGCGCGCTCCGCCGGCGATCTTCTTGGACATGATCGATGAGACGATCAGCGGGAGGGAGTCGACGGTAGAGGTGACATCCCGCAGTTCGTACAGAAGCCGATCGGCGGGGACCATGTCCTCCGTGTGATCGGCCAGCGCAAGGCCGGTGCGCTCCACAAGGCTGAGGAATTCCTCACGCGACAGGTCGGTGCGAAACCCGGGTATCGATTCTAGCTTATCTATCGTCCCACCGGTGTGCCCTAGAGAACGTCCCGATAGCTTGGCCACGGTCAGCCCCGCGGCGGCGAGGAGCGGGATGAGGACGAGCGATGTCGTGTCCCCCACTCCTCCGGTGGAGTGCTTGTCGACCGGGAAGCCCTTCATCTTCGACAGGTCGAGCATGGTCCCGGAATTCGCCATCACATCGGTGAGGATCGCTGTCTCCTCATCATCCATCCCCTTGAAGTAGACCGCCATCAACAGGGCGGAGACCTGGTAGTCAGGGATCTCTCCTCCCACGTATCCATCGATGAGGAATTGAATCTCCTCGCGGCTCAGCTTCTCTCCATCGCGCTTCTTTCTGATCAGATCGACTGTTTTCATGGCACGCTAATTCTAGGGCACTTCGAAGGATCTGTCCAATTTGCTAATCCTGCCTTGCTTACCAGCAAGGATGGAATGTATAGTTTCCTATCATGAAACCATTTTCTTGTGAGAAACCGCTTATCGGCATGATCCATCTCCCCGCGCTTCCCGGCAGCTGCGGTTACGGAGGCGAGGACCTAGAGAAGATCTTGGAAGGGGCTCGTCGAGATCTGGATACTCTTCAGACGGGCGGAGTAGACGGGGTGATTGTGGAGAACTTCGGGGATGCGCCATTCGCCAAGTACGCACCCAAGGAGACCGTCGCCGCGATGACGGTCATCGTCAGCGGTATCGTTCGAGCGGCGAAGGTGCCCGTGGGGGTGAACGTGCTGCGCAACGACGGCGTTGCTGCCATCTCCATCGCTGCAG
>JAGGSM010000295.1 GCA_021159105.1 Candidatus Bipolaricaulota bacterium | reverse complement strand
GTCCAGTACCCCTTCTCGTCTAAAGAGTACCCCTTTTCGCCGGCGATAATTGCCGCAACGTTTGATTACGTGTTACTGGGCGGCTTACTTGTCTGGAAGCTGTCTTATAGCGCAACCTTCTCGATGTTCTTCTGAGCTTCTTGGCTAGTCCTCACGTCTTTGTCAAACGCCTATTTAGTTTCTCCATCCTTGAGGACTTGTCTGCCTTTCTTGGTCAGGCGATACTTCTGTAACCGGCTGTTGGGCTTCTCGGGGATTGTATATTCGATCAGCTCTTGTGTAAGCAGATGTTTTATGGCGCGTTTGAGAGCTCCTGTCTTGGTTTCTAACCCGAGAATAGATGCGATTTCGGATGCAGATAGGGCTGTATCGGAAAGCGCCATCAGGACCGATGCTGACTGGGCCCTTGACTGGGCCCTTGACTGGGCCCTTGACTGAACGGTGCTTTCTTGAGTCGCTCTGCTTACGGCAATAGACTTTGCGAGTGGTACCGTAAAACGCACCCGCATCCCGATCTCAACGATCTCCAGAGGAGGTAGCCCCATCTCCTCTGCTTCCTTAAACATGCGAGGTACGCCGCTTCCCCACTGCTCAATGAGATTTAGTTCCCGAAATACTCTTGCGATCACGGGATTACGGATCTTGGAGACGCCGTGTTTCATGTCCTCGATAGTCATACCCGGCAGCAGAATACCGGGGTTTTCAACTTCAATACGGTCATCAAAGAAAGAGACGCGAATCGGGGCTCCACGCTGAGAATAATCGGCATGCACCAGAGCATTGATCACCGCCTCACGGAGGATGCCAAGGGGGATGCTCCACACATCCTTGCGCCGCACCTCGGAAAAGTCTGCTCCCCGCATGGCGTGTTTCTTGAGGAATAGCATGATGCCGTCCACCATCTGCGGTAGGGTATCGTGCAGATCTATGTGATCGAAAATGCGTGCTTTGTCACGGCCGATAAAACGGCCACATTGGACCCAGGCATCAGGGAAGTGCTCCAGCCGTTTCTCGCCGAAAAGTATGACTGCTCCTTTAGTTGGAACAAGCCGTCCTTGGTCCCGGGTCAATAGCCGCAACGTAAGGAGGTCGTTCATACCAGGTTCTTGCTTGTCACGAAACAGATCCTTTGACGCTGTCAGGTCCAGATCGTCAGCAGATACTTCCGCCATTGGTAGCTCATCGAAGCTGACGCCTTCCACGGAACGGCGTAGCTCGGCAATCAGCTCTCTATCTGCCTGGCGATTCGTGGAACCCAGCCGAACATAAACGCCTCGTTCCGGGCCTTCAGTCTTCAACCAATGCGGCCGAGAACTGCTGAGAAACACTTCGATCAACAGCAACGTTTTGCCTTCAACTGTCGCAAGTTCGACGTTTGGCACCAAACGGGGCATGATTGAATCGGCAATCAGGTTGCACAGGCGCTCTTCCTCGTCCAGAGGATTGCCAACATCAGTCGGATCATGGGTTTCATCATCCACACCGATCAGAATCACGCCACCGGCAGTGTTCGCAAAGGCGATCATGGTCTTGAGGATATTCTGTGGTGAAGAAAGATCCCGCTTGAATTCTAGTGTCTTGCCTTCGCTGCGCTTAAGAAGTTCGGCTACATTCATGTCCGTTCCTTCCTCTAATACGTCTTTCAGGACATATATCCAGGCTTTGCCATGCCGTGCTATATGCTGTTCCCATCGGCCGCGATCTAGATCAAATCATCTTAGCTCAATCGCATGGTGCAGGCAAATGAGGCATGTGTGATGAATTGTAGGGCG
>JAGGSM010000033.1 GCA_021159105.1 Candidatus Bipolaricaulota bacterium | reverse complement strand
GTAACGCGTCTGTTCATTGAAGAGATCATCCTGGAATGCCGCAAGAAACACATCACCAAGGTGGACATCCTTGGCTTTGAATTCGAGATGGGTCTCTTCCCCAACGTGTTGGAGGAGGCGCGATCCAAGGGGATCGACATCGCCCCGAAGTACATCCCAGCCGAAGTGTTCGACAAACGAGCGGTGGAGAAGAACCAGGTAGTGTTCCATGATGTAGCGGCAGTCGAGGTCAAGCCTCATGTGAAGGGAAACAGCGTGGCAGTGGAATTGACCGATTTTTCGGTGTTCTATTCGCAAGACTCAATTGCTAACGCTGAGGCTTCACTTAAGAATAAGCGGAGCAAGATCGTGGTAGAGAAAGGCCAGATCGTGAAGGTGAGCAAGGACAAGAACGGCATCGTGAGTCGTGAGGTGCTCACGAAAAACTGGACGGACTGGATCGACTACTGGGCAGTGGATTTCGACTTTGAGAGCAAGCGTGAGATAATCCGGGAGCCAGAACCCGAGACTGGTGAATGGGTAGAGAAGTGGACCGGGGACTACATCTTTGAAAACGAGTGGCAATCCTTCCGGACAAAGAAAGACCGAACACTGGAACTTAAGAGCGTCTTCCACGAATGTGCACCGGGGCGTCGCAAGATCGCGGTAAAAGTAGTAGACATCTTCGGCACCGACACGATGACGATTGTGGAGGTGACGATATGAGCAAGAAGACACGTTCAATTACCGTGCTAGACTCGACAATTGGCATTAGAACCATTGATGAGACAGACTTCATCAGTCTTACAGATATTGCCCGTCACCGGAACCAGCAACACTCCGATGATTTGATCCGAAACTGGCTGCGCAACCGTAATACAATTGAGTTTCTGGGTATCTGGGAACGACTCAATAACCCGGATTTTAAACCCGTCGAATTCGACGGGTTTAGAAGGCAGGCTGGACTGAACAGCTTCACACTCACGCCGAAACAGTGGATCGCGCACACCAATGCCATTGGCATTATTTCCAAACCAGGGCGCTACGGCGGCACCTTTGCCCACAAGGACATCGCCTTCGAATTCGCGGCCTGGATATCGGTCGAGTTCAAGCTTTATCTCATCAAAGAATTCCAACGGCTCAAAGAAACAGAACAGGCGCAATTGGGATGGGACATAAGACGCAATCTGGCAAAGATTAACTACCGTATTCATACCGATGCCGTTAAGGAGAACTTGATCCCTCAGCAAGTGACGAAAGCGCAGATCAACGCTATTTACGCCAGCGAAGCTGATGTTCTGAACGTTGCGTTGTTCGGGATGACCGCTAAAGAGTGGCGGGGAAGCAATCGCGGCAAGAAAGGGAATATCAGAGATTATGCCAATGTTTCCCAGCTTGTTTGCCTTTCCAATTTAGAGAATCTCAATGCCCTCTTTATCAATGAAGGCTTGAGCCAAAGAGAGCGGCTTATGAAGCTGAACGCCATTGCTATCCACCAGATGAGACTTCTGACTGATGACACAGGTATCAAGCAACTTGAGGCGGGAGACGAATAGTGGCCCTACATCCGAATTTCCCAGATTCTCCCCACGCCATCCTAGAGCCCGACATTCGTTGGTTTCCTGCCGATGAGGCCTTGCGCGAAACGAGCATGGAAAAGCTCATGCCGCCATTGGTAGCGCAACTACGCAAGAAAGTGAAGGAATTTCGGGACAGTGGCTACGTCGGCGCAACGGACACCAGCAAGAGTTTGCTCAATTGGTGGTTCAATACTCCGCACATGCTGGAGCAGGCCGA
>JAGGSM010000140.1 GCA_021159105.1 Candidatus Bipolaricaulota bacterium | reverse complement strand
CAGGCACGATGGCGTAAGCTTGCACCATGAAGGGAGGGCACATGGCAGAGAGTCAGCATAAGCGTATCGATATAGAAACCTGGCCACGCCGGGAAGCCTACGAGATGTTCCGCAACTTCGGGTTCCCTTACTTCAGCATCACAGCGAACGTAGATGTCACCGCGCTACGCGCTGCGGCGAAGGAGAAGAAGACATCGTTCACCATCGGGTTGGTGTACGTTCTGTCACGAGCGGCAAACGCTGTCCCTGCCTTCAGGCAACGGATGGAGGGCGATGGGGTTGTGGAGTACAGGGTCGTGCATCCGTCGATCACAGTCCTTGCCGATGACGATCAATTCAGGTTCTGCTCATTGCGCTATGCGGATGAGTTTGCCCAGTTCGCAGCGGGCGCGAAAGAGCGCATCGAGAAGGCGCGCACGGCAAGCTCCGTGTGGTCGGAGCCGGACCGTAATGACTTCCTGTTCATGACCTCGCTTCCTTGGATCGCGTTCACGGCGATGGTTCATCCCGCTCCCCTCGATCCTCCAGACTCCGTTCCCCGCTTCGCCTGGGGGAAGTATGAACAGCGTGGCGGGCGAACTACAATGCCGCTCAACGTGCAGGTTCATCATGCGCTGCTGGATGGGGTGCACGTCGGGAGGTACTTCGAGCTTGTTCAGAGTCTTCTCGATACGATCGAGCGGTGGGCGACATGAAACACAAGGATGGGTTCTTCAAAGGAGTGCGCGAGGCCAAGATCTACTATCAGTATTGGTTGCCAGATGGTGATGCACGCGCGGCACTCCTGATTTCACACGGTCTGGCTGAGCACAGCGGCAGGTACATGAACGTGGTGAATCACTTCGTCCCCCGCGGCTACGCCGTCTACGCGCTCGACCACTACGGCCACGGCAGATCAGAGGGCAGGCGGGTGTACGTGAAAGGGTTTGCTGACTTCACCGATGTGCTCAAGCAGTATCTCGCTATGGTCCACGCATGGCAACAGGATAAGCTGATCTTTCTGCTGGGGCATAGCATGGGAGCGCTGATCAGCGCGTACTTTCTGCTCGAACATCAATCAGAGTTCGCTGGAGCGATCCTCTCCGGGCCGAGCGTGATCGTGCCGAAGAACATCTCGCGGGCCAAGATCGCCGTGGCGCAGGTCCTTTCAACAATAGCGCCAAGGGTCGGGATAATGGCGCTCGATGCCTCAGGGGTATCGCGCGATCCTTCAGTAGTACGCGCCTACATCGACGATCCGCTGGTGTACAACGGTAAGACGACCGCGCGCTTGGGCAGCGAACTGCTGAAGGCGATGCAGCGTGTCACAGCAGAGGCATCACGCATCACGCTACCGATAATGATCCTGCAAGGCGGAGCGGACAGGCTGGTCGATCCTGCCGGGGCGCGCATCCTGTACGACACGGTCGGATCGAGCGACAAGACGCTCAAGGTCTACAATGGCCTGTACCACGAGGTTTACAACGAGCCGGAACACAATCAGGTACTGGGCGATGTCGAGGCGTGGCTCGAGAAGTGCGCGCCTTCGCCCTCGTAGCGTGCGCAGCCCTGTTCGCTTTTCAGAACAGGCCGACTGTTACGTTGATGGTTATGCCAACAGCACAAGCGCAACGTGGGGCACAGGGCCCGACGCTACGCAAGCAACATCTCTCTGTAGCGTGTGCAGCTTGTCTGCCACGTTGAGGGTTATGCCAACAGCACAAACGTGACGTTGGGCACGAGGCCCAACGCAATTTGTGTCGCAGCTAGCTCCCGTCCACGGTGATCTCGATGAAGCT
>JAGGSM010000002.1 GCA_021159105.1 Candidatus Bipolaricaulota bacterium | reverse complement strand
GTGGGAACTACGGCATTGCGACTACTACGCAGACTTTGAGAAGCCGAAGATTATGTACCAAGACATCTCGGAACACGGAGCGTTCGCATATGATCCTGATAGCCTGTTTGCCAACAACACAGCGTACTTCTTCAACGTATCTGGTCCATTTTTGTTGGGAGTGCTTAACGGAAAGGTCATCGAATATTGGTTTCGCCAGGTTGGAGCCGAATATCGCGGTGGATATCTCCGCTTCTTTACGCAGTACATGGAACGGCTCCCCATCCGCCGCATTGCTTTCACCACTCCGAAAGAGGAGCGGGCGCAACTGGTGGAGGATGGGAAGCAGATGTATTTCGAGGCATTGGAGAAGTTAGGATTGGAGGGTCCAGAATGATTTCCCAAGAGATCCTACAGCTTATCAAGCAAGGTGAAAGCGATTCCCTGGAGCTCAAACGATCTCTGGGGGAGAGAAGAGAGATCGTTGAGACAGCGGCAGCCTTCGCCAATGCTTCCGGTGGGATCATCCTGGTGGGTGTCTCACCGCAACAGGAGATCATCGGGGTTCAAATCGGGACTGATACGCTGGAGTCCCTTGCCAACTCCATCAAGCAGAACACCGATCCTGCAGTGCTGCCCTCTAGGGAATATGTCGAATTGACAGGAATCTCCCCACGGACAGCGACCAGGGATCTGGTTGATCTAGTTGGAAAAGGGGTATTACGCCAGAGTGGAAGAGGCAAGGGAAGCCACTTTGAACTTCTAGGATGATCTTCTGGCGCAATTATGGCACAATTGGCTTGATTGGGACGAGAAGATGAACGCCGAGAGTGTTTTCGAAGAATTGCTCCAATTCATCAACGAGCGGCTGGAGAAGAAGCACACGCCCGATACTGGACTGGTCAAGAAGCACAACGCCGATCCACTGAACAAGGACTGGCAGATCCCAGAAGGCGCGCTGTGGGAACAGTCCGACGTCGTCCACGATCTCCTCGCGTTCCTCGCCGAACAGATGATCGAGCTGAACAAGGAGAAGCAGGCCAAGATCAAGGAATTCCTGGAATGGCTCGAAGCGGAGCTGGAAGTCAAACCGGACAAGAAAGGGAACACCGGCATCGAGGCTCTCACAGGGAAGACCAAACTCAAGAACTACCTCGGCGACTACCAGAAGGGGGAGGAAGCCCTTCCGTTCGACGAGATCTGGGCGATCCTCCGGAAGAACAAGAGCCGTATCGAGCGGAGCCTCTCCCCCTCGTTCATGCAGGAAGTGAAGCAGGCCTATGAGGAGAGCCTGAGAAATCTTCACCCCATCAAGGAGAAGCTTCGCCTCACCGACAACCTCATAGATCAGATCGTCTATCGCCTCTACGGGCTCACAAAAGAAGAGGTTCAAATCGTGCAAGAGTAGGAGGAACAGCGATGAAGAGTTATCGTAAGGAACTGTGGTTCGAGGTCCCAACTCGCCGGGCGTTCATCAATATCACGCAACAGGTGGAGGAAGCCCTACGCGAGAGCGGGATCAAAGAGGGGTTGTGCCTGGTAAACGCGATGCACATCACGGCGAGCGTGTACATCAACGACGATGAATCGGGCCTCCTCGCTGACTACGAGGACTGGCTGGAAGGATTAGCCCCGCACGAGCCTGTCTCTCAGTATCGCCACAACCGCACCGGGGAGGACAACGGCGATGCCCACCTCAAGCGCCAGGTGATGGGCCGCGAGGTGGTCGTCGCTATTACCGACGGCAAGCTCGATTTCGGGCCATGGGAGCAGATCTTCTACGGCGAGTTCGACGGCCGCCGCAGGAAGCGTGTCCTCGTCAAGATC
>JAGGSM010000090.1 GCA_021159105.1 Candidatus Bipolaricaulota bacterium | reverse complement strand
AACCGCAAGGCAAGTGCAAAGGGCGGCCAGGCTGAGCCTAACCGCCCTCTCCGGGTGGTGAAAAAGATGAGGGGGTTCTCATGCTTTTACGAGCACACTATACAACTTTCTACTTGGTTTGTCCGTAACAAAGATCACATTGGATGCACAGTTGCCTGCAGGCAACGGGTCATAGTGGACGCTATCCCTGATCTGTTGCGATGATCTCACCAATGGACAGAGACTCCAACAGCTCCTTGAACTTCCTATCAAGATCCTCCCATACCTTCTTTGTTGGGCACACCGGGGCAAGCGAGCAATCGGACTTGACATCGATGCAGCCCACCAGATCAAGTGATTCACCGAGTCCTTCAAGCACCTGCCGCAAAGATACTTTGAATGGATCACTGGTGAATGTGTATCCACCACCGCGTCCCTGTTGAGCTGACACAAGCCCAGCGCTCTTTAACTGGTGCAGTATCTTCCCAACGAATGGGAGGGGGAGCTTGTACTTCTCAGCGATCGCAGATGCAGAGATCGGATCTCGCCCTATGTTTGCTGCCAGTTCAAGAGATGCTATGAGCCCATAGCCAGCCTTCTTTGTTACCTGCACGTGCTAGGTTTCCTTTCCTTCCGTGGCGAAGGCTTTATACCGCTCTTCAAGAGAGGCTATCTCCTTTGCAATGTGCTCGTGTCTCTTTAGTAGTGCGGGTGGAATATCGCGTCCTTGCTCGGTGAGATAGCTGTAGATCGCTTCGTTCAACGCATCGGCCGCCAGCGCGGAGCAGTGCATCTTGATCGGCGGGAGGCCGCCCAGTTCATCGGCTACATCCTTGTTGGTGATCGCTATCGCCTGGTCGATCGTCTTTCCCTTGGCGATATCGGAGACCATCGATGAGGTGGCGATCGCCGCGGTACAGCCGAACGTCTCCCACGAGATGTCGGAGATCACTTCGCGCCCCTGCTCATCATTTTCCACCTTGATGTACAACCACATCACGTCGCCGCATACGATGTTTCCCACCTTGCCCACGGCTGTGTAGTCGTCAAGCTTTCCCATGTGGTGCGGATGACGAAAGTGTTCGATCACTTTCTCAGTGTACATGCTATTCTCCCTCGCTTCCTTAAGTCTGTAGACAAGCGTCTGAATCAGCTGCTGCCTACTCGACCACCTTGAACGGCGACATCGCGCGCAGTCCCTCAACGACTGGCGGGAGTGCAGCAAGGATAGCGTCGATATCCTCGCTCGTCGTCTCTCTACCCGTGCTGATTCTCAGGCTACCGTGCGCCATCGTCAGCGGAACCCCAATCGCCACCAATACGTGGCTCGGCTCCAAGTTCGGAGATGAACAGGCCGACCCAGTAGACGTGGCAATCCCCTGTTCGTCGAGCCGCATAACCAGGCTCTCTCCTTCGATCCCCGCGAAGCTGAAGTTGGATACATGCGGCAGGCTACCCGTGCGGTCTCCGTTCAACCGCGTTCCGGGCAAGGATGTAATCGACTCTAACCAGGCTCTCTCCTTCGATCCCCGCAAAGCTGAAGTTGGAGACGTGAGGAAGACTCTCCGTGCGGTCTCCGTTCAATCGCGTTCCAGGCAGAGCGGTGATCGATTCAATCAGTCGCTCCCTGTATCCACTCAGTCGCGGCACTACCTCGCCCATCTCGGAGAATGCAAGCCGTGCCGCAGCCGCCATACCCACAACTCCCGGGATGTTTTCAGTACCGCTGCGCAATCCCCTCTCGTGACCGCCTCCGTGGAGGACTGGTGTGAGCTTGATCCCTTTACGAACGTACAGGAAGCCAACACCCTTGGGACCGCTTATCTTGTG
>JAGGSM010000298.1 GCA_021159105.1 Candidatus Bipolaricaulota bacterium | reverse complement strand
GAACGGAGGCTTCTGCCTATTTTCTGTGGAGGAAAGAATGTTGATCGCTGAGTCTCTGCTGTTGTTGTCCCTCATCGCGGTGTTGTATCTGCTTGTACGCGGTCCGCACGCCTGGGATCGGCTGTTGGCGTACAACGCCGCGAGCAACCGCATCTTCGTTCTTCTCGCCCTCATTGCTGTGATCGATGGCCGCCATTCTTACCTCGATGCGACGATCGTCTATGCTGCGCTGAGCTTTCTCGGGGTGATCATCTTGGCGCGGTTCATGGAGCGGGGAGGGGGGCATCGATGATCAGCAATGTATTGATCGGGATCGGTTTGTTCTTCGTCGTGATAGGGACGATCGGTATCCTCCGCTTTCGTGATGTCTATTCCCGCCTGCAGGCAAGCGGCGTTTCGGACAACGCCGGCCTCGGCTTGATCCTTATCGGGCTGATCGTTCGAAGCGGATTCTCAAGCGACGATCTGAAGCTCTGGCTGTTGCTCTTCCTTCTGTTGCTGACCAACCCGATTATCACCCACAGCATCGCCAAGAGCGCGTTCGTTATGAGGCATGGACGGGAGGATGATGTGAGGTGACACGCGAAGCTCTCCTCCTTCTTCTCCCCGCTCTGGCGATCTTTTCCCTGTCGCAGCGACGACGCCTGACTGCGGTAATGGGAATGGGGCTGTTCAGCCTCGTCCTTGCCGCCACGTATCTGTTCGCTCACGCTCCGGATGTGGCGATAACGGAGACGGCAATCGGTGCGGCGCTGGTTACGTTCACCTACGTCCTCGCCATCCGCAAGACCGGTCGGCTGGTGGTAGTGTGCGATGAAGCGCCACGGCTTATCTCCCGCGAAGGGGAGGAAATTATCGGATTGGAACAGGAGATCCTGGCCGGATTTGCTCGCAAACTGGGCCTCGATCTCGTCGTCCGCATCGTTCCACGAGGTGACGTGGGCGCTTCTCTTGGCCGTGGGGAGGCGGACGTCGGCGCCGGTGGAATTATCACGCAGATGCAGCACAAGGCCGCATTGATAACAACGGGATTCCTCCCTTCAGCCTTGTACCGCGTCTCCGGAGGAGAGATGCATGACCTCAAACATAGGGTGCACGCGGAGTACTTTGAGGACACGCTGGAGGCGATCCGTGAGCAAAGGCCGCTATCCGTGACGCTCGATCTCGCTCGCTTCCTTGCCGCATCGCGTCTCAACCTGTCCGATTACGATGTGGAGCGAATTGAAGGCGACTTCTCATACTGCTTTCTCGTCTCTCCTGACCAACCGGAGCTCCTCACGCAGATGAATGCGTACCTGAAAGACCTCTCTAACAGCGGCGAGATGAAAGATCTAATCAAGAGGTACCTATCATGAACCGCACATCGATGATCGTTCTTGCACTGATATTGGTGTCGGGCCTATGTGCTCTCTTACTTCTAACATCGGACTGTAATAGCGTGAGCAGAACAACGGAAAACCCGTACCTGCGTGTGGGGGCTTCTGAGACCGGGGCGATAAATTTGGTGAGCGGGATCTATCTCAACTATCGTCTGTACGATTCGTTGTTTGAACTTCTGATCTTCTCCATGGCTGTTCTTGGGGTGCGTTTTTATCTGAACGCCGATGAGAACAAGAAGCCGAGTGTGGCAAGGGTCGCAGAATCGCCGGTGGTGCGAATCGCCGCTGACCTACTGTTCGGCCCGATTATCATGATCGGATTGTACCTCATCGTCTTTGGACACCTATCCCCTGGAGGCGGGTTCAGCGGCGGGGCGGTCGGGGGGACCGGGCTGCTGTTGTGCGCGGCCGCACTGGGGGCCGAGGTGGTCG
>JAGGSM010000132.1 GCA_021159105.1 Candidatus Bipolaricaulota bacterium | reverse complement strand
CGGTCAATTCCGTCACAGGCACCCTCCTCAGAGTTGCAATGATACCTTGCGCAGAAGGGCCATTGCTAGTTGCAGTGTCAACCATAGCCCCAAGAGACGATCACCCGAAGGATTGCTTCAGTCTAGGCACAGTGCTAGAATCTCGATGGAGGCGTTGGAAGATGCTTGTGGAGATAGAGACGGTCTGATTGCAGCGCGGTAGTTCAGTAATGGCGAAGAGATTCCGGAGCTAGAAGACGTCTTCGCAGTAGTATCATGAGTAAGTGGCCCTCCACGCGGTCACGGAGGGTGTTGGCGGCACTACTACGCATCGGATAGACCATCTCAAGCCTCAGGCAGGAACTTCGCATAAGGTCCTCTCCCGCGACGGCTGGCCGGACTACGTCTATGCATTCCACGATAAGGAGGAAATCGGCCCAAGGATGCTGGCACGTATTGCTAAGAGGACAGGGCTAGCTCCGAAGGATCTGAAGTAGGTCGATCTTTCCCTTCCTGTGCAATCGCAGCGCATGTGCCTACCGATCACTGGCTTCCACGCTGAGGATCGACTAATGTTATGGGCATGAACGTAAGCACGAATGAACTGTCCTGGCTTGACGATCTGAACCCACAGCAACGCGCCGCTGTGACGCACGGGGATGGCCCGCTCCTGGTCGTCGCCGGTGCGGGGACGGGAAAGACGAAGACCCTCGCCTACCGCGTCGCCTACCTCATCGCGCGCGGGGTGAATCCGGGGAGGATCCTCCTCCTCACCTTCACCCGCCGCGCAGCCCAGGAGATGCTGCATCGCGCTTCACTCATCGCAGCGCGGGGCGCTCCGGTCACCGGACGCGTGTGGGGCGGAACGTTTCACGCCACGGCGAACAGGCTCCTGCGCATCTACGCTAAGGCAGCCGGGATCAGCAAGGACTTCACCATCCTCGATCAGGGGGATGCCGAGGATCTGATCGGGATGATCCGCCACGAGATGGGGCTGCATAGCCAGGAGCTGCGGTTCCCTCGCAAGCGGACCTGCCTGGCCATCTACTCGCGTACGGTCAACGGATCGCTGTCGCTCCACGAGGTGCTGGAGAAGTACTTCCCATGGTGTGACATGTGGGAGAAGGAGCTCAGAAGCATCTTTTCCCAGTACGTTGCGCGCAAGCAGGAGCGAAACGTGCTCGACTACGATGACCTGCTTCTCTACTGGGCGGAGCTGCTCAGCGATGAGCGCCTGGCCGAGGAGCTGTCGTCGCGCTTCGATCACATCCTCGTCGATGAGTACCAGGACACAAACCCGATCCAAGCGAGAATCCTGCGCGGAATGCGGCGTGGGAACGATAACATCATGGTCGTGGGGGACGATGCGCAGAGCATCTACGCCTTCCGCGGGGCGACGGTGAAGAACATCCTCGACTTTCCAGAGGAATTTGCGGGGACGACGATCGTCAAGCTGGAACAGAACTACCGGTCCGTCTCCCCGATCCTGGAGACGACGAACCTCGTCATCGCCGCGGCCAGCAAGCGGCACACGAAGAACCTGTGGTCCAAGCGCGAGGGGGGAGAGCGTCCGAAGCTCGTCACGTGCAAGGACGAGACGCAGCAGGATGAGTACGTGATCGACCGCGTCCTCAGCCACTACGAGCAGGGAATCCCGCTGCGCAAGCAAGCGGTCCTCTTCCGCGCCGGGCACCTCTCAGATTCCCTGGAGATCGAGCTGACAAGAAGGAACATCCCCTACCACAAGTACGGCGGATTGCGGTTCCTGGAGGCCGCGCACGTCAAGGACCTCGTCTCCTTCCTGCGCATTGTGGAGAACCCACGCGACGAGATGGCCT
>JAGGSM010000176.1 GCA_021159105.1 Candidatus Bipolaricaulota bacterium | reverse complement strand
TCCTATTTTTTTCCCTGTCTCATCGCTACGATTCAATTTCTCGAACAACCTTGGCTATCAGCCTTCTTTGGCTGAACAACAACTCCGCAGCCACCACCGCAAGATTGAATCCACCAATCCAGATGAGACTCTGAATGTTCGTCCTTGCCAGCAGGAACTGCTTAGCAGGAAGCCAAGAACCGAAAAGTATGAAACCTTTATGCCCTCAACAATCTCCTTGGAATTGTTGTGTATGAAGATTTTAAGTTTCAGTCTGTTTTTAGTGTTTTTTCTTTAAAATTCAACATATTTAACTTGCATTAACTAGCTAAATATATTATACTTTTCTTGTTTTTAGGGTGTAGCTCAGCACTGCAAGTTATGCTTAATCTTCAACAATCTTCCTTTAAAAAAGAGAGCCATGAGACAAACACATAATCCTCAAATAAAGTTTGGTGAAACCCCAATTTCTGAAATTAATATAGACCTTACAACTCGCGATGATATTCCGCCGCTATTGCTGGGGTTACAGTACATTTATATCAATACTGAAATACGGGATCAAGTATTCTCCGTCCTTGAGGAGACAATTTCTCCTGACAGGAGCCATAATGACGGCCGCCCCGGTATGAATTTATGGAAAATCCTTGTCCTTGGCGTGTTGCGATTAAATCTAAACTGGGATTATGATCGCCTTCAAGAGATGGCAAATAATCATAAAATTATACGTCAAATGCTCGGACATGGTTTCATTGATAATGATCATACCTACAAGCTTCAAACTCTCAAGGATAATGTTTGCTTGTTGACACCTGAAACTTTAAACAAAATCAATGAAATTGTGGTTAAAGCCGGGCACAAACTTGTAAAAAAAAAAGATGATGAAACATTGGAAGGAAGATGTGATTCGTTTGTAGTTGAAACAAACGTCCATTATCCCACCGATATAAATTTACTTTACGATGCCATCCGCAAAGTCATCACACTCGTTGCAGCATTATGCATAATATTAGATATTTCCGACTGGAGGCAAAGTAAGCACAATCTTAAAACTATAAAAAGGCTTTTCCGAAAAGCTCAACAGCTAAAACGATCAACATCAAAAAAACCTGAAAAAATGGAATTGCGAGAAATACAGATCATCGAAGCCCATCAAGAATATATTAACAACGTGCAAGAATTTTTAGCCAGAGCTCGTACCACAATAGAAAAAATTGATTTGAGCTCTCTTTCACTCGACGTTAAAGTCCTTCAGATTTCTGTGAGAATCATGGAGATTCAGGGTTATATGCAACATGCTGAAAGACAAATTGATCAAATCAGCAGACGTGTCGTAGAAGGTAAAATGATACCTCATGCTGAAAAAGTATTTTCAATTTTTCAAGAGCATACAGAGTGGATCAGTAAAGGTAAAGCTGGCGTTCCCGTTGAACTCGGTTTAAAAGTATGTGTTCTTGAAGACCAGCATGGCTTTATTTTACAGCACAAGGTCATGCGAAAACAAACAGATAATCAGGTTGCGGTTTCCATGGTGGAACAAACCCTTGAGATTTTTCCCGAACTGAATTCATGTAGCTTTGACAAGGGGTTTCATTCACCTACCAATCAACAAAAATTACGAAACATCTTGAATACCGTTGTCCTTCCCAAGAAAGGAAGACTGTCCAAAGCCGATAAAGAAAGAGAATATTCTAAAGATTTTATCAACAAGCGGCATCAGCACTCAGCAATAGAATCTGCGATTAATGCCTTGGAAGTACATGGCTTGGATATGTGCCCGGATCATGGTATTGACGGCTTTGAGCGTTATGTTTCTATGGCGGTTCTGGCCCGAAACATTCAACAGTTGGGAGTAAAACTCCGCCAG
>JAGGSM010000188.1 GCA_021159105.1 Candidatus Bipolaricaulota bacterium | reverse complement strand
ACCCCGCGCAGCACTGTGACCATCTCCGCGATGTGCCGCAGCGATTTCGACCCGTCAAACTCCTTCTTCAAGCGCATATCCTGAACCTCCAGCTTTGAGGAGAGGGTGACCTCCATCCAATCATCCTCGTATCTCAACCTATCGCCGTCTGCAACAAGCTTGGATTCGCGGTTCTCATTGCGCGAGCGGATCGTGTTCCCGCTCACATGGAAGGCATTGTCCTTCTCAGCTTGGAAGTCCCCTTCATCGATGAACAAGCGTGGCTTGTCGCGCGCCGGCCTGCCATCATGTACGCAGAACGTTGCGCAGACGCCGCACTTGTTACAGAAGTCATCAACGTGCAGGATCTGTCTGTTCTGATTGATCACGAATTCTTCCTCGCCCACCACCTGGAGGCTGCCGTTCTTACAACTCAGCACAGGGAGCTTTGCCTCAAACGGGGTGATGTTGTATGTGTAGTTCGCCCGGTTCGGGCAGACATCGACGCACTTATCGCACACGGTGGAGCATTGCAGGCACCGCCTTGCCTCTGCGCGGGCCTCCTCTTCGGTAAACGCCTTCTCCACCAGATCGAACCCGGAACGCAGCGCAAGGGGAAGGACGGAGGGGCGCACCTGCGGGGTTTTCCGCGCACGCGCGTGCTTGACCTCGAGGATCTCCTCTTCTGTTAGCTGCGGATGCTCGGCCTCCAGCTGCTTGTAGTCTATACCGAGCTTCAGGCAGATCGCCTTTGCCGCGCGGCGGCCGTCGGCAGCCCCCTGGATGATCGTTGCCGGACCGCGCGTGGCGTCACCTCCGGCGTATATGCAGTCCACCCCGGTGTCTCCCGTCTCCTCTTCTGCTGCGATACGCCCCTTATCTGTGGTGGAGACCTTGCTCCCGTCGAGGAACGATAGCTCTGGGCGCTGCCCGATGGCGACGATCATCGTGTCCGCGGGGATGTCGATCTCGCTTCCCGCAATCGGCACGGGACGGCGCCTCCCATCCGGACCAGGCTCCCCAAGCTCGTTGCGCACGCAGCGGATGGCGACGATCTTTCCGTTCTTGCGAATCACGCGCACTGGGCTCAACAGCTCCTCGATCCTGTTCCCTTCGGCGATCAGGTCCTCGATCTCCTCGATATCGGCGGGCATCTCGGCTCTGGTACGGCGGTAGATGACGGTCACCGGGCTACCGGTGACACGGGCGGCACTGCGCGCTGCATCCATCGCCGTGTTTCCCCCGCCGATGACGACGATCTCCTTCCCAAGATCAACGCTCTCCCCACGTCGCACGCGCTCCAGCATGTCGATCGCGGTGAACGTCCCTTCTCCCTTCGCGCCCTCGATGTCGAGCGTGGCATCCCGCTGGAACCCACTCGCCACATACACGGCAGAGAAACCTTGTTGTAACAGGCTCTCCGGAGGGGTGTCCACAGGATGGTTCGTCTCGATCTTCACACCGAGATCCACGATCCGCTGCACGTCCCCATCGATTATCTCCTGTGGCAGCCGGAACTCTGGCGCGAGGGCCGGCATCCCGCCGACCGTGTCCTTGGCCTCGAAGATGGTTACGTCGATCCCATTAAGTGCCAAGAACGATGCCGCGGAGAGGCCGGAGGGGCCGCTTCCGATCACCGCCACCCTCTTGTCCGTCTTGGCAAGTTGGGAGACAGAAGCGTGCCCGTTCTCCACGGCGAAGCGCTTCAGATCGCGGATCGCCACGGATTCGTCATAGTTATTGCGGGTGCACTTGGTCTGGCAGACGTGCGTGCAGATGTATCCCGTGATCCCGGGAAGGGGGTTCCGCGCGAGGATCACAGACAGTGCCTTGTCGTATTCGCCGTGAGCGATCAGCCAGGCGTAATCGGGTACGTCTTGCTCCACCGGGCAGGTCGCACTGCACGGGGCGGTGATGCAGTC
>JAGGSM010000056.1 GCA_021159105.1 Candidatus Bipolaricaulota bacterium | reverse complement strand
GACTGCCAGGTATAAAAATGTAAGTTTATCCGATACGCAGCGCTGTGCAAGCACGCCGGGCAGGCAATGTATCTTTCAAGTAGCTGCAGCGCATTGATTCGCGTACCATCTCACAGGGAAGCAACCATCCAGCAGCTTCCTCCGGGCATATGCACGAGGCTACAGCCTGCTCGCATAGATCTGGCGTCAGGAAAACCCGAGTGCAAGTAGGAGGACTGATAGATGATCACACTTAGAGAAGTAACTGCAGCCGACAAACCGCGCATCACTGAGATCTCATCTCAGATCTGGGACGGCGAGGATTACGTGCCCGATGTACTCGATGATTGGCTCGCCGATCCGAGCGGAGAAGTGATCGTCGCAATCGTCGATGGCAAGCTGATCTCATTTGCGCGGCGATCATATCTTCTGCCGGGCTACGTGTGGCTTGAGGGGGCACGCACCGATCCCGCATACAGAAATAGTGGCGCCGCTCAGGAGATCTCGCGCTACTTCCTTGAGTCCGCGCGCAGCGAAGGGGCCGATACAATCGGCCTTTCCACCTACATCGACAACGAAGCGTCGATTCACATCATCGAGAAGAACGGCTTCCACAAAGTGGCCTCCTACGTGTATCTGGAAGCCGGGCGCGATGCGCCTATCAGGAGAGAAGGACAATCTTCCAGTCGCGTGTGTGAGGTAACACCAGAGGATGCGATCTCATTCATCCGCAATTCCAAGTTCCTCCGCGCTGCGCACGGGCACTTCCCGAACGGCTGGAAGTTCTACCCGTTCGAACGCGATCCAGAGCTGGTCCTTTCCAAGATGGAGCATGTGCTCGGCATCAAGGAAGAAGGCAAGCTCACGGGACTTCTTTGCCTCGCAGGATCGCTTCGTCGAGACGGAGAGTGCACCATTGCCTTCATCGACGGTCAGTCGGATGCCGTCGAGGACCTGCTGCGCCACACTCTCCACTTGGCCAGCGCTGCTCACCATGTGGCAATAATGGTGCCAAGAAGCAACGAGGCTACGCCAGAAGCTCTCCCAATTCTGCAACAAATCGGGTTCACGGCATGGAACGAGTTTGATCCAGACGTCTTCGTATACGAACGCGAAATATGCAAATCTAGCTAATCAATCACGAGGTGAGCACTAATGTGGATCGAGCATATCCCCTACGAAAAAGCACAAGGGCAGCTGTTGAAGCTTTATGACCGCGTCAAGGGGCCAAACAACAATGTCGACAACCTCATCCTTGCGCACAGTCTGCGGCCGCATACCGCGGAAGGGCACATGATGCTGTACAAGAACGTTCTTCATCATCCCAGGAACAAGATTCCAACATGGTTCCTCGAAGCGATGGGGGTATATGTAAGTATGCTCAACGGGTGTGAGTACTGCATCAACCACCACTTCACAGGGATGAAACGGTTGATCAAGGATGACGCTCGCTCGGCGGCGATTCATGCAGAGCTCAGCTCCGGCAAATGGGGAGATGTCTTCGATAGCAAAGAGATCGCCGCACTTGAGCATGTGTGCAAGCTGACCGAGGCGCCCGCCGAGATTTCGCCTGACGACATTCAAGCGCTACGCAACGCTGGCTGGGATGATGGAGAGATCCTCGAGATCAACCAACTCGCCTCGTACTTCAACTACGCCAATCGAACCGTGACCGGCCTCGGCGTGACCACGCAGGGAGACATCCTCGGCCTATCGCCCAGCGACACAGAACACCTCGATGACTGGCATCACCGCTAGACAAACATGTCTGTGCCAGGTACGCCAAGTTACTCCCTCGAAGATGGCGACAAGCTATGTTTGGGTAGCAAGCTCCTGCTGTCACACACTAGACAAAGAAGGTAACTTGTGCTAAAATAAGAATGCCGAAATGGCAAACCCGAGCGAAAGCCGGGGACGCAAAGTCACGGGTCTATAAGGA
>JAGGSM010000201.1 GCA_021159105.1 Candidatus Bipolaricaulota bacterium | reverse complement strand
CCCCTCGCTTTCGTAGCGTGTGCAGCTTGCCACGCGTGGCTTGCCTGCCACGTTGAGGCGGAAACACCGTGCACAAGCGCAACGTGGCAGGCAAGCTGCACACGCTACAGAAGATCGGCATCACGGCAAATAGAAATGAGCGGAGGGCGTTTGCCCTCCGCTCATCCGTTAAGCGGAAATCTAGAACCCGTGCTTTACTCTGTCGCCGGCGCTTCTTCAGTCGTTCCGCCCAGGAGGCTACCTAGCGAGAACTCCGCCGAAAGTACTAGCGTGTTTCCAACTTTCTCATTCAAGATGTAAGCCGCGTCAACATACAACCCGGCTACGTTGATCCCCGCTCCAGCAGTGAAGTAGTAGTCCTGGAAGTTGTCCGTCAGTACTACACCACCGCGCAGCGCCAGTTCGTCGATAACCTTGAACTCTACACCAACATGAGTATCGCCCAGGTTGGTGCCGTCAAAGTCAACGTCGGTCGCCAGTATCAGCTTGCTGTCAACTAGGCTCATCGCGAGTCCAGCCGTGTACATGCCGGTAATGCTGTCCGTCGCACCACCAGTCCAGGTGAGGTTGCTGTTCCCTAGGTCCTTCGCGTTCACACCAATCGTGAACATGTCCCCAAGCTTGACCAACAGGCCAAGGTCGAAGCCAAACCCAGAGGCAGTGTTTCCTAGACCACTGTCAGCCATGTAGTACTTGACGTTCGCACCAGCTAGACCAATGTCCATGATGTTCGTCGCCAACGTACCAACGATCGCTGATTCGTTCCAGTTGAACAGGCTGCCCGCACTGCCATCGGCTGCTGTCCCCTGACCAGTAAGCGCCGCGCGCTCCCAACCAAGGCCTACGCCAATGCCAGAGAAGGTCGTCGTTGCACCAACAAACTGATGCGTGATTCCCATCCCAAACAGATCCGTCGACATCCCGCCAATCCGGGTATCGTCCAACTGCGCCAATCCAGCAGGATTCCAGCATACTGCAGTGGCATCATCCGCTACGGCGACAAACGCACCGCCCATGGCCAGCGCTCGCGCGCCAACACCGTTCTTGAAGGCACTAAATGCACCTACACCATCGGCCAGGGCCACAGCGGAGATAACCATGAGGAGCGCTAAGCTTAATACTATCACTCGTTTCATCGTTGTTGTTACCCCCTTCTAAAAAGGTTTCAAGTGATTAGGGACTCCGGGACCCTTTCAAGCCCCGGAGTATCCCCTCTCTTACTTACTTGTTAATGAACACCGTGCCCTTACCGGTGAAGGTGTTCTCGCCGTCAGTCGCCATCACTACGTAGATGTATCCGCCGTTTGCTAGGCCAGATCCATCCCACGTGATGTGATCAACGTTCGCCTGCTCATCCGTCCATACCTGGTGACCGGACAGGTCGTACACCGTGACCGAGAAGGTCGTGGCGATACCTGTACCGTTGTATCCAAAGGTCACTTCAGTGTCGAACGGGTTCGGACCAGCGTAGAAGTTGTCAACCGACAGCTCGGACGCAATGATATCGATCTCGTCGGACGAGGTGTCCGTAGGATCGGTAGGATCGGTGTAGGTCGCGGTGAACGTGCCTACTCCCAGTCCGCTGATTGGTCCAGTGATGAACGTGTCAGTAGCTGCACCCGCAAGCGGTGCAAGGTCATACGTCGTTCCACTGATGTCAACTGCATCAAGGATCTCTGCAGCTCCAGCCTTGGACGGGTCGATGACCTTCACGTACACATCGTCGGCGTCAGTGTAGCTCGTGACCTCGTTGCCATCAGCATCGGTGAACATAGTCGTCGACGCCTGACTCGGAGGAGTACCACCACCACCAAGTCCGACCTTGATCGAAATCATGGCCGAATCACTGTGGTTGCTTGGATCCTGGTAGAAGGCAACAATCGTGTCACCAGGTAGTACAGCAAGCGTTGGTACGCAAGTGTAC
>JAGGSM010000035.1 GCA_021159105.1 Candidatus Bipolaricaulota bacterium | reverse complement strand
CCGGCTGCATCACCTTGTTGATGATCACCCCTCCGACGTGCGCCTCGTCCGAGCCGACGAACCTCTTCAAAAAGGCGATGTCGTCGGCGATCTCGTTCTCCGTACCTCCGGCGATGATCAGCACGTTGTGCCCGGTCGCCTGCGACAGGGTGAGGGGATCGAGGTAGACGGAGGCCCCGTAGGCCAGGTCCTTCCCGCACTCGATGAACAGCGAGTCCTTGTCCTTCCCCATGTCGGCGATCGCCCGCTCCACTTCAGCGTGAATCGACTGTTGGTCGTACATGTAGTGGAGCTTGGAGTGGTCGAACCCAATCGATATCGTCTCCGGCTCCTCGGAGAGGGAGAACAGGTTCACCATCAGGGCGGCGTCGTAGTCCCACAATCGCTTCTTGCGATACAGGAACCGGTCCCCCAACGGCTTGAGATAACCGAACTTCTTGTCTACCGCCTTGGCCAAGCCCACCAGCACGCTCGTCTTACCCGCGCTCTTCCGCGTTGAGGCGATGATCAGCGAACCCATCTCTACCTCACCTCCCGTGTAGTCTTGAAAAGAATTCTCACGTCGACCGCCTTCACTCCCTGCCCGTGTTCATAGACAACGAGCGGGTTGATCTCGATGTCGGTTATGTCGGGGCACCTGTCGATCAGCGCGCCCAGCTTCATCGCCACATCGACGATCCCGTCGATCTCCTTGCGCTTCTCCCCGCGCACTCCCAAAAGGAGCGGGTAGGAGCGGATGTCGGAGACCATGGCGTGCGCCTCGCGCTCGCTGATCGGGGCGGCGCGGAAGGCGACGTCCTTCATCACCTCCACGTATATCCCGCCGAGGCCGAACATCACGATCGGGCCGAACGAAGCGTCCCGCCGCGCACCGATGATCGTCTCCACGCCCGGCTTCACCATCTCCACCACCTCCACGCCCTCGATCAGCGCGTCCGCCTTGTACGCGCGGCAGCTGCGCATGATCGCCTGGTAGGCGTCGATCACCTCGTCCCTGTTCTCCAGGTTGAGGGCGACACCTCCGGCGTCGCTCTTGTGGATGATGTCCTTGGAGACGATCTTCATCACCACCGGATATCCGATCTCCTCCGCTGCGCGCACCGCGTCGTCGATGCTCTTCGCCATGATGGAGACGGGCATGGACAGACCGAGGACCTGCGCCATCTCCTGCGCCTCATTGGCCAGCAGGAACCCACGCTCCTCCTGCCGCGCGCGGTCGAGGATCCCCTCCACCGCCGCCACGTCGATATCGATCTCCTTCGTCGCTTCTTCCGGCCTGTTCAGGTTGTCCCACGATCTGTACAGGGCGCCGAGGCACGATATGCCATCGTAGACGTCGGAGAAGACGGGGATCCCTTCGGCGCGCAGCGTGCGCACGATCGTCTCCAGCTTCTCCCCGCCAAAGAGCGAGAAGATGATCGGCTTCTTGTCCTTGTAGCGCGCATACTCGCTTCGGCACAGATCGGCCAGCATGTCCGTGTCGAACAGGGCCGTCTCGCAGTACAGGGAGATCGCAGCGTGCATGTCCTCGTTATCGAGCATCGCCTCCAGAGAGCGCTCGTAGTCCTCCGCCGTCGCCTGTCCGGTCAGATCGACCGGGTTCTTCGACGAGCCGAAGCTGGGCATCACAGGGGTGAACGTCTCCTTCAGCACGGCCTGGTTGTCGTACAGGTCGACCCCGTACTTCTCGCATGCATCGGTCGCCAAAACGCCGATCCCACCGCCGTTGGTGACGATGACCGACGACTTACCTTTCGGAAGCGGAGCATCGGCAAGAAAGTGTGCCCAGTTGAACGCCTCCTGCACGCTCTCCGCGCGCAGGACGCCGCACTGCCGCATGATGCTGTCGAAGATCTCATCCGCACCGGCGAGCGATCCGGTGTGCGAGGCCGCGGCCATCGCACCGCGCCGCGAGCGCCCCGAC
>JAGGSM010000065.1 GCA_021159105.1 Candidatus Bipolaricaulota bacterium | reverse complement strand
GTGTCACATTGAACCCAACTGGTTGCTGATCTATGAATCGGCTGAAAGCAAAATAGTGCTCATCAGAACGGGGGCACATCAGGATCTTTTTAGGTAGTAACTACGAGAATTATATCCCTTCATTGATTATAAGGTAAGACCAGAGGCGAAGGTGGTTCACCACGAAGGGCTTGTCTGCGTCCGAAGGACAGGCAAGCACGAAGGACACGAAGAATGGGATTCAACAAGCTAGTAAATCTGGTCAAAGAGAGAGAAGATTCAGTCCAGATGAACTTCGATCCCAACTTGCAAGGAACAGTTAACAGCACTAGTTATCGCACCTGGCACCCTTAAGAGCAGGATCGAGCACAGCATCCTTTCTTTCCTTCGTGATCTTCGTGTCCTTCGTGGTGAAATAGTCCTGTGACTCCGCGGGAGATAATCCTTTTGCATTGTGCCAACGAAAGGAATCTCCAAACTGTCTGGAGGGTCACAAGGAGACGATTACCGCTCCACCTGAACCACGTACATCAATAGCTTGCTCTTTTTTGCAATCCACGCTAGACTGTGTATACAATTGCAGTACAAAGATGCCAGGAGTTGGTGATTATGCCTAAAACGGGGATTATTTCAGCCAGGGTTGACCCCAAGCTCAAGCGCAACGCAGAAGAGGTATTCAAGGAGTTAGGCCTGACAACCACGCAGGCTATCACGCTCTTCTATAAACAGGTAGAGCTCGAGCGCGGCTTGCCTTTTGCGGTAAGAATACCAAATGCTGTAACTGTACAAGCTCTAGAGCAAGCTCGGACACGTCAGGATCTTGAAAGTTTTAATACGCTAGAGGATCTCTTCGAAGATTTGGGCATTTAGTAAAGAACCCCATAGCAAGCTGCCGAGCGTCGAAAGGCATGAGCTGAAAATCTAACCGGAGTTGGTCTTCATGCTGCGATTATCTCTCACGATGCCATTAACGTTGCATGCAAGGCGCAACTTCAACGTTGGAGGCAAGCTCCAACCCTACATCCATCCTTTCGTAACGTCGGAGTTTGTCTCAGACGTTGGTTTATCCCCGCAAGAACTTATATAGCCAGTACGAACAATAAGCTGGAGGTATTCAGCAGAGGGCCTTTATGAAGAGCATTAGACGGACAGCGCAGTTTAAGCGAGATGTCAAGCGCTTACAGCAGCGAGGCAAGGACCTGGAAAAGTTGAAGAATGTGCTCACAGATCTGGTGAATGAGCAAGAATTATCGTCGCAGTACCGTGATCACGTATTGGTTGGGCAGTACAAGGGCACGCGAGAGTGTCACATTGAACCCAACTGGTTGCTGATCTATGAATCAGTTGAAAGCGAGATAGTGCTCATCAGAACGGGGTCACATCAGGATCTTTTCGGGTAGCAACGTAGAGAATTACAGTCCTTCATCGGCCACACTCTCTTTGACCATCGTTTTCTCCTCAGTGCCAACCGGTTATACGGCAAGACCAGAAGTCAAAAAGAGTTCACCACGAAGGATACGAAGAATGAGTGTACAAGCTGCCAAATCAAGTCAAAGAGAGAGAAGACGTAATTCGGGTAAACTTCAATGCTGTCTCAGAGGAAATCCTGAACAGGATCGGTTATCACCCCTGGCAAGCTCAAGAGCAGGATCAAGCACATCGTCTTTTTTTCCCTTCGTGATCTTCGTGTCCTTCGTGGTGAAATGGTCCTGTAACTCTGCGAGTCTATTCGCACTTCACCCTTCTCTTGTGGTATTGGTAGGGGCCAAGACCTTGTCATCGATTGCAGAACGGTGCTATTTGTGAACCCCTGGAGACAAGATTGACGTCCATAGTATAACGGTTGACGTTTAACGCGCTGCGTTATACAATGCGACTGTGATTCGCTCATTTAGGTGTGAAGAGCCCCAGAAAATCTTCTTCCGTCGACGCTCTAGGAGACTTCCTTGGGAGATCCAGCAGGTGGCTC
>JAGGSM010000159.1 GCA_021159105.1 Candidatus Bipolaricaulota bacterium | reverse complement strand
CCAATCAGTATCCCAATCGAATCTCCGGCGGAGAGCAGCAGCGTGTCGCTGTAGCCCGCGCAGTCATTGCGGAGCCATCGATCGTTCTTGCAGACGAGCCGACGGCGAATCTCGACACGACGACGAGCCACGAGTTGATCGATCTGATGCGACGGTTGAACTCGGAGCGAGGAGCGACCTTCCTATTCGCCACGCATGATTCTCGGCTTCTGGACCGCGTAAGCGGGCTGATCACGATCGTCGATGGCCTGATAACCGGCGACAAGGAAGACCTTGTATGAACTACCCCGCCGCAATCACGCGGTGTATCAAGAGGCTTTGCAGGAAGCAGTCCCCAAGGGGCGGGGAATGAACCCCTGTAGGGGATTCAACCCGCTGATGTCATCACGCGGAACCAAAGACTGAGACGAGAAGGACTCCGCACAGGACAAACAGCGCCCCAAGCGCTGATCTCTTGGATGGCCTCTCGTGCAGGAGAACCACGCTGAACAGGAAGGTAAACAGGGTCATGGATCCGCGGACCGGGGAGAGGAGGCTCGCTGGGGCCATGCTCACCCCCGAGAGCCAGAGGATCCACCCAACGCCGTAACCCAAGACGGCTGTAACAAAGGCAAATCCAACACCTCGGATGGGAAAGCGAAGGGGGGTGCGTCGCGACCTGAGAGCAGCAGCGATCCCCCAGGCAGCACCGGAGGAGACGATCAGCGTGAGCTGAAACGTCATCGCGGTCATGCCATTGGCGAAGCAATACTTTACAGGCACTGTCTCCACAAATCCCCACAGTATTCCTGCTGCGAGAGCGGGCAGCGCTCGCAAGCTGAAGGAGAACGACGACTTCTCATCGCTCTTGTTCACAAGAAACAGCGCACCGAGAACGACACATACTGCAGCAAGGATCAGAATCGGCTGCATAGGTTCGCCGAGGATGAGGATGGATGTGATGACACCCCAGAAGGGTGCGGTGTTGGAAAGAGATGTTGCCTCGTGAGCAGAGACCCGATGCACCGCGTAGTAGAAGAGCATTGACCCGACGAACGAATCGATGATCCCCGCCACAGCGGCGATCGCCAGAAGCCTCCACCCTGGAAACCCAAACCCTGCCGTCAGAATCCCATAGGGAACAACAAACATGAGGGCAAACAGTGGGCGGAGGGCACCGTAGGAGAACATGTCCATGTGGCGCAGCGCGGGCTTGGAGAGAACCGTCTCCAGGGCCCACGCAATGGCTGCTCCAGTGGCAAGGAGTATAGCGATCGCAGTCATGTTCCTCCGGTTGATTCTTCGAGATCCACTGATTGTAACAGCCGCCAGCACCCCCGGCGACAGGGAACTCACACCAGAGAAGGATGAGGATGAGCCAGTAGCGCTGTTTCTTGTCAGATGGCCAAGGAATAGCTACATTCTGCGCGTCATAGAGCGGGCAAGGGGGTAATGAAGTGATGGCTTCACAAGCACAGGTTGTTATGCAGACTGCAGAGATAACTACGCCGCTCGGGACGATGCTCGCTGCAGCGACAGCAGACGGGCTCTGCCTACTGGAATTTACTGATAGCAATAGGGCAAAGGCGCAGTCAGACAAGGTGCACAAGCTGCTTGGCGCAGAAACCGTAACCGGCAAGAACTCCCACCTAGAAGAACTGAAGAGACAACTGGACGAGTACTTCGCCGGGAAGAGAAAGATCTTCGATCTCTCACTCGTGCTGGCGGGGACGCCTTTTCAACGGGCGGTCTGGCAGACCCTAAGAACAATCCCTTACGGCAAGACGATATCGTACAAGGAAGAGGCGCAGCGCATCGGTCGCCCAACAGCGATCCGTGCAGTGGCGCGAGCAAACGGGGCCAACCCGATCTCGATCGTTATCCCCTGCCACCGCGTCATCGGAAAGAACGGAAATCTTGTTGGCTACGGGGGCGGTCTGGGGCGCAAACAATGGCTCCTTGACCTTGAACGGGGACACGTAGGCTGACT
>JAGGSM010000005.1 GCA_021159105.1 Candidatus Bipolaricaulota bacterium | reverse complement strand
CAAGAGTAAAATCTTTTTTTTCAAGTTTTTAATCAAAAAAATATTACTCTTCTAAGATTGAAGTACTAACTTCAAATCTTGTAACTATCACAGTCAATGACTAAAGGTAAAACAACATTTTTTTCCTTATAGCAGGATATAGAAATTGTTTTTATATTTACTGACTACACCATTAAGCCAGTTGGTATCTTTCGTTGTTAATCACTTATTAAAAGCTGTTGGGATAGCTGTTATTTTAGCATCCACATCATATAGATTAACGAGGCTGTGAAACTCAACATTCAAACTTTTTGTTTTTATGTTGGACAACCAAAGATTACACACAAGGATTATAAAGATGAATTTCGTAGGTATAGATGTAGCAAAAACATTTCATGTGGTTTCCATTGTCGATGAGAATGAAATCAGGGTTATCAACAAAGCTTTCAGAATAGAGAATACAATGGATGGCTTTGAAAAACTTCTTAAAGTATTGGATAGTATCTCTCTAAACAAAGATGATTTTACTCTTGGTTTAGAAGCAACAGGAATATACGGTGAGAACCTTTTAGAGTTTTTAAAGTCAAAAGGTTACAATATTAAACTGTTGAATCCCTTTCAAACATCCAGATACAGAGAGCAAAGAACTATGAAGAAAGTAAAGAATGATAGTATTGATTCCCTAATAATAGCCTATTTACTCAATGATGGTAAATATAGCTCCGGGTATGTCACAGATGATGAGTACCAGTCGCTTAGAACTCTCTATCGTAATCGTGCTTCGATACAAGCTGATATGAAAGAGGTGAAGAAGAGAATACTCACTCAGATAACGGTGACATTTCCTGAGTTTGAAGGTTTTATTAACCCTTTTTCTGTGAGTGGTTTAGCGTTACTTGAAAAGTATCCTACTGCACATCATTTCAAGCACAGCAGTGTAGACAGGGTTCTGAAACTCTTTCGTCATATTCAAGGGAACAACTTTAACCAAGACAAAGCATTAAGGCTCTTGGAGTTATCAAAGGACTCTATCTATTCAGGTAAAGCCAAAGATGCTAGAGCCATAGCAATTAGAAGCTCTATCAGGCTTTTAAAAATGTATCTTGCTGAGATTGATATCATTGAAACTGAAATACTCTCTTTACTTGATAGTAAAGCAACAGTCACTACGGTTGATGAACTAGGTCATGAGATCATAAAGAATGATACGCTTATAGAAAATCTAAAAACCATACCAGGTGTTGCAGACAAAACCATTGCTGCTGTACTTTCTGAATGTGGAGATTTAACAAGATTCCCTTCAATTGCTAAGTTCATAGGATATCTTGGACTCTTTCCTACGGAAAACTCTTCAGGAAAATCCAAGAGTGTTGGTCATTTAAGCAAAAGAGGTTCATCACTGGTAAAGCATGCACTCTATATGAGTGCTGTAAGTTGCCTAATACACAACCCACAAATGAAGCAACTCTATGACACCAAACGTTCTCAGGGCAAATCTAAAAAAGAGTCTATTATTGCCGTTTCAAGAAAGCTTGCAACAATCATATACTCTATTTTTAAATACAACACACCTTATAATCCAAATCGTGTATTTACAAATTAGTCATGAACAGTGATAATTAAAAGATCACAAGTTAGTACTTCTCCTTGTTATTGTCGATCAAACAGATTTGATCTTTAAAGCACTTGTGTTGAAATTTCTCTCAACATACAAAAGCAAATGCTTAAAACATCAAACTTCTCAAGAATTTGCTTCTTGAGTGTTCTTTTAAAATTTAGATCCAAAAAGGTATTGTCTTTTTCTATTTTTCTTCTTTTTTCAGTTATCCTTTATAAAAAGGCTTTTAAGTTTGAAAATATTTTATAAAACGATACTATATCACGTGTGAACTTTTATTATGCCAGTAAATAAGCAAACTCTCTCACCCACTCACCCCAGGAAGAAGAACCTTCAACATCTATGTTATTTTGCTGCATATCTTTGACCAACATAATTGAAAA
>JAGGSM010000285.1 GCA_021159105.1 Candidatus Bipolaricaulota bacterium | reverse complement strand
GGGGTGATCATGGCGACAACGCTCGGAGAGTCCTTGCGGCACATGTAGTCGAAGTCGAGCATCCGCTGCACCGCCGCCGTCTGCGCTCCGTAGATGAACGCTTTGGTCTCACGGCTGAACAGTTCGTAGTCTTTCATCTCTTCCCCTCCTCCAGCGCCATCGAGACGATGCGCGTCATATGCGTCTCCGGCCCGAACACCTCGAGCGGTATCCCGAGCCTCTCTCCCAGTTGGCGCATTTTCTCCAGGCCTTCCTTGTAGTTAGGCCCGCCGCGGCGCACGTAGATCCGCACGTCGTTCTCGCGCAGCTTGTCCCTGTAGTCCTCAAGCGCCTTGATGATCCCGGTGAACGTCTTGGCCACGTCGGTGAAGTTGGCGATGCCTCCGCCGATCAGCAGGTACTTCGGTCGCCCTTGTGGATCTGGCCTACGGGTCATCAGATCTAGGATCGTCTTCGTGTACTCGTAGGTCTGCTCAGTCGTGGGATTCCCCGAGTATTCGCCATAGTTGGCCAGCTCCTCGCCGTAGCCGAGATCGACCACAGTGTCGGCGTAGATCACGCTCGCTCCTCCGCCTGCGACGAGGTTCCACACCCGCCCTTCGGGGTTCAAAAGCGTCAGCTTGAGCGACGCCCCTGTCTTCTCATCTAGCGCGGCGATGTACGCCTCCTCCGGAGTCAGGACGCTCCCGAACGCCTTGGGAAACTCGATCTTTCCCCACTTGTCCGCGCACTGGAAGGAGGCGGTGTCGTCAAGCTTGGCAACCGTGTCCAGCGGGACGAGCGTCCCTTCGTGGAATGCAATCGGGTTGAATTCAAGGTAGGCGAAGTGATATTCGCAGTAGATCCGGTACATCGCACTGATGAACGCGGCCACCGCCTCCTTCTCCTTCATCTCAGGGAGGTGAGAAGCGACGTCCACTTCTTGCGGATCTGCGAGGATTGGGACCTCGATCGTCACCACCGAATCCCACACCTCTTCGATGTCCACCCCGCCGTGCAGGGAGAAGTGGATGATGTCGGCATCGGCCCTGGACGTGAACGCCAAGTAGTACTCCTCCTCGTGGGGGACGAACGGCTCGATCAAAAAGTGGGTAAGCCCCCCTGTTGTTTCACCGGTTGTCTGCACGATGGTCACTTCTTTATTCATCCGCTTCTCGATCCACGACCTTGCCTCGGGAAGATCGGCGTTGACGAGGAGGAGGTTGTTCTTCCCTCGTTTTCCGAACAGTTGATCGGGCTTGACGACCAGCTTCGTATCGTTAAGCCACGGGTGATCCTGCGCCAGCCGGTCGAGGTCCGTCTCCGGCGTGACGAGGACGAGGCGGTCATCGGTGTGGAAGCGACCGCCTGAGTACTCGGGGAGGGCCTTATTGATCAGCCGCTTCGCGTCGTATTCGCGTATTCCTTTCTTTGCCATTATCTCACCTACATGTTCTTGATGATCTCGTCGCCGAATCCAGAGCAGGAGACGAGGGTAGCACCCTTCATCTGGCGCTCCAGATCATAGGTCACGCGCTTAGACTTGATCGCCCCTTTGATCCCCTTCACAACTAGGTCGGCTGCCTCGGGCCATTCAATGTAGCGCAGCATCTCCTCCGCGGAGAGGATCAAGCTCGATGGGTTGACCTCGTCCTTGCCGGCATGCTTCGGTGCTGTACCGTGCGTTGCTTCAAACAGAGCGCAACCGGTGGCATAGTTGATGTTCGCACCTGGAGCGACTCCCAATCCCCCCACCTGCGCGGCCGCCGCGTCGGACATGTAGTCGCCATTGAGGTTCATCGTCGCTATCACTGAGTACTCAGTCGGTCGCAGGAGCATCTGCTGGAAGAACTGATCGGCGATGCGATCGTTGAGCAATATCCGTCCTTCCGGGATCTCCCCGTTGTACTTCTTCTGCACCTCGTCCTCGAGGATCACCTGCGGGAATTCCTTTCCTACTTCGTATCCCCAGTCGCGGAACGCCCCTTCCGTGAACTTCATGATGTT
>JAGGSM010000108.1 GCA_021159105.1 Candidatus Bipolaricaulota bacterium | reverse complement strand
AGGAGCGGTTATCGTAGATGACCGTGATCTTGTTCATCATCCTCACCTTTCCCGTCTATATATCGATCACCCGCGGGACCATCGTGTTTGTGTCGAGGATGACCACGGTCGCGTTACCGCTGATCCACCCGCACGCCTCCCCGGGATTGATCACGAGCGTACCACCCTCTCTGATGTCGATCTCGTGCGTGTGGCCGTAGACGACCAGGTCGTATGTCCTGCTCTTCACGAGCGCGTCGATGAACTTCGGCTCGTGCATCATCACCCCGCGCTTCCCGTCGAACTCGAACTCGTGATGGTCGGGGTAGATCGGCCCGATCTTCTCGAAGCGCTTCGTGAGGTAGAGCCTCTCGCCGTCGTTGTTTCCGAAGACGCCGATGAACGGAGCCTCAAGGGAGGAGAACTCGTTCGCTGTGATAGGCGAGATGAAGTCGCCCGCGTGCAGGACGAGGTCGACCCCCTCCTCGTTGAACAGGCGCACCGCAGCCGCGATCTTCGGCATGTTGTCGTGCGTGTCCGAGATTATCCCTATCTTCACCCCAATCTCTCCTTGATCTTCTCAGCCATGGCGATGAACGCCTTCGCTATCGGCGAATCCGGGGACTGCAGCACGATCGGACGGCCGTTGTCCGCCTCGGCGCGCGCCTGCGGGTCGATCGGGACCTTCCCCAGGAAGAGGACGTCCATCTTACTCGCCTCTTTCTCGCCGCCGCCGGAGCCGAACAGGTCGATCCGCTCGCCGCAGTGGGGGCAGATCAGGCCGGACATGTTCTCCACGATCCCGATGTTCTTGATCTCCAGCTTCTTGGCCATGTTCGTCGCCCGCCGCGCGTCGATCAGCGCGACCTCCTGCGGCGTCGTCACGACGATCGCCATATCCGGCGACGTGCGCTGGGCGATCGTGAGGACCTCATCCCCTGTGCCGGGAGGAAGGTCCGCGATCAGGAAGTCGAGGTCGCCCCAGTTGGCCTCCCCGAGGAACTGATCGATCACCTTGGAGCGCAGCGGGCCGCGCCAGATGATCGGCGTCCCCCCCTCGACCATGGAGGCGATGGAGATGATCTTGACCCCGTTCACCTCGCTGGGGACGATCATCCCCCCTTGCGTTCCCAAGCCGCCGACGAGCCCGGTCATCTGGGGGACGTTCGGGCCGGTGATGTCAGCGTCGAGCAGGCCGACCTTCAGGCCGCTGCTGGCGAACGCGTATACCAGGTTGACCGCCACGGTCGTCTTCCCCACACCGCCCTTGCCGCTGAACACCACCACTCGGTGCTTGATCCGCTTCATCGCGTCGTCGATCCCCTTGGTCGGGCTCTGCGCGTGTACCGTTGGCTGTTTGTTATCGCTCATCTGTTGTGCTCCCTTTTGCTGACGATCCATGTTGTTATCCGCTCTATTTCATTGTTTGTTGTGTGTAGCATTTTACGTCTTGCTCACACTGGATGCACAGAGCGAGCACCGCGGCCCGCTCCTGGAGTGACAGTGAGTCCCCTCGTTGCTTGAAGCTCAGTCTTTCTTCTCTGGCTGATCCACCTTGATTGTAGCGCTCGGTTTCCCCTTCCTGAATACCTCGACGAGGAGAGTGATGGCGACGGCGATCGCTGCGATCGCAATCCACGGGATGTCGACCGCGTAGTGCTTTCCCACGCCGAGAGCGGCGAGGACGATGCCAAAGATCAGCCCGAGGACGTCCGTCCCCCATCCGCGGGACTGCTTGTACAGCGCCGCGGCGACGAGGACCCCTGCACCGATGAGAAACCCGATCCAATCGATTCCCTCCCGGTTTATCAGGAGGAATACCCCAAACAACAGAAGCAGGATCGCCCATGTGAACCTGTCCACCTTCCCTTTTGTCTGTCTCGTCATCTCTGCATCACCGATCCCCAGCATACGCTAAACCTTGGATTGACGCCAATCTCAGCTTCCTAAACTTTATTATCGTCCTCGGCGTGCCGATCCTCTACCTCTACCGCCGCGTAGTACATCCTCCCCT
>JAGGSM010000256.1 GCA_021159105.1 Candidatus Bipolaricaulota bacterium | reverse complement strand
TCATCTGATAGCGCGTACGCATAAACGGCAAGCTCAGGCAGGCTGCGAGAAAGATGCCTGGATAGCAAACATAAACGCTTTTCGCGCTTTGTTGCATACTGTATAGCAACACCTTGATGTGACCGATCAAAATGCGCCATATAAAGACCAGCCAGCTGGAACCTAGTGAGGATAAAATCCTTCGCGAAGCATCGATTTTATCCAGAGGTATCACAAATTCAACATAGTCTTCACCCAGCAACTGCTTCAGCGCTACCAGCTTGTACTTGACATTGGGATAGGAATCATTAACTTGGGTAACGCCCAGAACGTGTAAACCCTTCATGCTAGTACCACCCGCACTTTTATTGTTTGTAAGCGGTTAAATAACCACATCTTTTAAGGGAACCTTGAAAAATAAGTGTTTCCCAACCAATACGGGTTAAAATCAGCATTTGAGCTGCAATTCTAGTTTTTAAGGGTAGCTGGTCCTTGATCTCGTCTATTAACAGACGTTTTTTAGACAAATTATAGAGAGACTGCAAAATCAGAATCTTGAACATCATCATGACGACATCTAATGGCTTACGACCAGCATTGTTTTTACGCTCTTTCTGACGGCGAACATAATCGGGGACACCCATAATCGGGGACACCCATAATCGGGGACACCCACCGATTATATATGCACGCGGTCAAATTCTTTATAAAGTTGTTTTCTGGGTGTAATTTACCCGACCCTTTTGCTGGCCGCATTGTATATCTCTTTATCTCTGCGAGGGCCGACCGCAAGGACATAAACTGTAACTTCTGCATTGATCACTTGATAAACCAGCCGATAGTCGCCTATTCTAAGTTTGCGGAAGGTCGATAAATTTCCTGAGAGTGGGGATCCAAATTGTAATGGGGCTTTGGTTAATTTAGTATCTATTGCACGTAATATCCGCCGGGCAGCCGATGCGGTTATACTTTCAAGGTCATCATCGACGTCCCTGTGGTATCTGATAGTCCAGTTCATGTTCCAAACTTTTCCATCATTTCTTTATGTGAGATTGCTTCTTCCGGTTTGAAACTATTTATGCGAGCGAAAGCAAGGTTCGCGAGGCGCAAGTCTTCAATCTCTTCTTCCATTGCCTCATAAGCATCGACAGATAGAAGAATTGCTTTGGGTGTATTGTTTTTGAGGATTATCAGTTTTTCTGTCTCTCCTTTTCCAAAGGAATCAAGGGTCGAGGCAGTTTTTTTGGAAAGTGTCGTTGCCGATATATAGTCCGTGGTGTGCATTGTATTCCTCTTCTTTATCGGATAATAGTGAGTATTATAATCAGATAATTTTGCGAGGTCAATGAAAATGTGAAAAAAATGGGTCTAAGCCAGCTGAGAGTCGCCTATTTTAAATTCTCGAACAGGCTGTTAATCAAAAGCAGGCGGCTTTCTTTTTGGGCCATATCTTTCAGCTCCTGAGTGAAACCTGAATTGCTGAACAGGAGATATCGGCAATTTGGAGACACTGGTAGTTTGTTGGCTGTTATTTTGTCTTGTAATTTCCTATAGATCGATAAACTTATTTTTTTATGGCTCCATTTGCATTCGCCAACAATATTTAGTTGCAGATCAGTATTAACACCGGCGATATCAAGTTCATAATTGCCCGACCATTGTCGTCCAATTCTCAGGCAATTGAAAGTTGACGCGTTATTTTTTACAAAATCTCGATAAAGCTGTTCATAGCAAAATGAGATATGGTTTTGAATTAATGGATGTAACCGCTCCATGATGATTTCGGTTTGTCCGAATTCGAGAAAACTGTCGTAAGGATAAATGCTGCCGAACCAGAGGCGCAGAAAAGGATCGGCAACCTGGTAGAAACCTTTTTTTGAGTGTTCTGGATTTTTTTCAACAACCGGTACCTCGCGGTATACTAAAAATAGATGTAACTGTTCGGCGAAAAAAAATTAAAAAAACAGTGCGGCCGGGCATAGGTCGCATATTCTAGCGGGTGCGAATCCCGTCCCGGAA
>JAGGSM010000224.1 GCA_021159105.1 Candidatus Bipolaricaulota bacterium | reverse complement strand
TTTTATTACTTGTCTAATACAAGTATAATTTAAATAGAATAAATACTTGCTTAAGACAACTATAGTTTAATTATAATAAAATAAGGTATGAAAAATATAGAATTTAAACAGTCATTGGGACACCTCTTTCACATTATCAATTTAAATATGAGAAAAAAACTGGAAAAAGATCTTAAAGATTTTGGCTTTAGCTCTTCACACCAGTTTGCTGTGTTATTGTTATTGTCCAAACAAAGCCTGTCTCAAAAAGAGATCTCAGATGTTACTTTGGCAGATGAACCCTCCACCACAAGAATGCTTGACAGAATGATAAAAAAAGAGATCATCGGTAAAAAAAGAAGTACGGAAGATAAAAGAAAACAGGTCGTGTACATTACAGATAAAGGTTTAAATCTGCTAAAAAACATCATGCCTATTGTTGAACAGAACAATAAAAATGTTGAAACACTCATAGATGAAGAGGAACTGGAACAACTTTTCACTATCTTAAACAAGATAAACAACAGAATGCAAAATAAAAGCTAAGGTAAAAAGTATTTTCAGCTGATCTAAAATTTATTTTTTTGGTTTATAAATATCCAATCTAAGGTCTTTTACGACAAGAGAAATAAGTTTAATAGGCTAGTCGGTTAGAATTATTCTAATGTAAAAACCCAAATAGCCAAAGTGGGATTTTATTCCTCTCCCCTACTTCAATATCATCTAAAGCTAAATAACTATCCGCTATATTCTTGATCTGAGAAAAACTTTTATTTCTTCCCCCTACTTCAAAATGATACTTATCTACAATATAATCACCTTTTTTTGAGTATCTGATGGAATGATCCTCCAGCATAGACAAAAAGAAGGATTCCCTTCTAGCACCTGTATTTGAGGTAAGGCAGAGTATTTTAAAGAGGCTTGGATTGTCAAGTAAAACCTTATCGGGCTTTTGAAAAAGAGCATTCCCTTTTTTATTGTAGTAAAGCAACTTAATCAATTTACCTTTTTCAAGTGCTGTTATGTAGTGATAAAGTGTTTTCACATTAAGACCCATCTCTCTTGCCAAAGAGGTGATATTCATCTGTCCCGGAGGATTTTCGCACATAATTACCAATAATTTTTTAAGTAAAGCAATATTTTTAGGATCTATACTGAAAAGTTGAAGAAGATCACTCTCTATCGTTTTATTCACAGCTGTTGTAAGTTTCATAATATAGTCTTGCTCAGATCCTTCCAAAAAGAACGGATATGCACCAAAATCTAAATAGGATTCAAAATATTTTAATGGCTTTAATTTGGAAATAACTTCAAAAGCCTGCTGCGAATGATCATTTAACAAGATATCAAATTTAATAGGTTCTAATTTTATATCGAGCTTTAATTCCAGATATTCCCTAAAAGAGAGTATCGGTATAGTATAAACCAGTGCCCTTCTGCTCAAATCTGCCTGAGAGAGTGCAATAGCACTTGAGCCGGAGAATACAACCTGTATATCAAAAAAGTCATAAATCGTTTTCAAGTCTTGTTCAAAATCTCTTTGATAGTGTATTTCATCTACAACCAATACTTTGATCCCTCTTTTTTGAAACTCCTCTGCAATGGTCAAAAGACGTGTTGCACCTATAAGAGGATTATCCATTGAGATATAGATTTTTTCACCAATATCCATATCGAGACTCTGCAAGTATTGCCACAACAATGTTGTCTTGCCCACACCTTTTGCCCCTTTAAGTCCTATCAATTTATGTGAAAAACTAATAGTATCATAGACAGATCTTCTATAGTTTGGTGGGGTCATAGACTGAAATATACTTGAATAGTAGGTTAATGTAGTGATAAGTTCCATAAGATCATCCTTTACTGGTACTATATTACCAATATTATATCATAAAAATTTCAGTGTAGTGAAATCTTTATGTATATTATTGGGTAGTATATTGAATAATGGACTTTTACAACTGGCGCAGTGTCTCCGAAGGCAACTCGCCAAAAAAGTCTTTATACCTTTTGCTAAATTGTCCCATATGTGTAAAGCCGAACTTTCGGGCTACTGCTTCTA
>JAGGSM010000252.1 GCA_021159105.1 Candidatus Bipolaricaulota bacterium | reverse complement strand
CTAACATATAGATCAGCAACTAACAGTATCAGGATTATTCCCCGATCCTTACGGAGCGAACATCTCCTGAAGGACCATGAGAGACCGCCGAAGTGCCTGAGGTGACACCGCGCCCAAACGCCGAACTAGCCGCTCCCGATCTACTGTACGAATCTGATCGAGGACAATGTGCCCGGATTTCCCCTGAAAACGACAGGCGACTCGAAATGGGTATGTGTGGCTTCCTTTGGTCAACGGGGCCACAATAATTGTCTGGATATTATCGTTCAGTTCATCGGGAGAAACCACCAGACATGGACGCATCTTGCGAATCTCTTGGCCGCGCGTTGGATCAAGGTTTACAAGGAACACATCACCTCGATGCACCTCAGGCGTTTTCACCAGTTCCACTCCTTTGCATCGAAGCGCGTGGCTGTCGGTTCATCGAGAAGTCTGTCCTCACCCCGCGTAGAGAGTGCCTTCGCCTCTTGAGCCCATCTCTCACGAACGGAATGGACCCGCGAAATGATGATCTTTCCTTCTTGCACCTGAAGTTCGACATCCTCGGTGAGGCCGGCCTCATTAATCAACGGTTTAGGAAGGCGAACTCCCCTAGAGTTGCCTATACGAACCAGTCGTGCCCTCATGTTGCACCTCCAAGTATAATTACATAGTAATCACAAACAGGTTTCTTTGCAATCGCTCCCGCGCGGATCTTATCACAGCTCACGGACGGAAATCACTCCCCTAACGCACCCCATGCACTTGACGAACACCCTCGATATCTGTATGCTGGTTATCACTATGGCGAAAGGACGCGGAAAGATGACGCTGTGCGATATCTCTCTCGGCCTTTCGTTTGTTTACACTACTACGACGACGCGCGTCTCCGTATCGCTCTAACCGGCAACGGTTGGAACGAGGCGGAGCAGAGGACTACAGGTGTTCACCTGTGGTCTTTTCTTTTTGATCGCTAAGGAGGAATCGATGGGGAAGAAAGAGCCAGGCATGAAGGGGTCGGTCGTCCTGCTCGGGGTGGGACAGGTAGGGAGATCGCTTTTGCATCTCATCTCCGGCGTAAATGCGAGGACAAAGGCCGACAGCCGGCTGAACGTCATCGGCATCGCTGACAGCCACGCCGCGCTGCTCGATGATGACGCACTGTCGCAAGAAATATTGAGCGAGGCAGCGGGGATCAAGGAGACGGGCGGGACGCTCGAACAGATGAAGAGCGTGTCGCCCATATCCGAGCTCGCATCCGCACTCTCACCCGGGACGATCCTCGTCGATGTCACGGCGTCGAGCAACACAGGGCCGCTCTTGGAGACGGCCCTCTCACGCGGCTGTGGTGTGGTGCTGGCGAACAAGAGGCCGCTGGCCTCCGAGTGGGAGAAGGCGAAGGTATTCTTCTCGCACCCGCACGTGCGCTACGAGGCGACGGTAGGAGCGGGACTTCCCGTGATCTCGACGCTGCGGTACCTCATCTCCTGCAACGATTCCTTCTCCTCCATCAAGGGGGTGCTGAGCGGGACTCTCGGCTACATGTGCAGCGAGATGGAGCGCGGATCGTCCTACTCTCAGGCCCTGCTGAGCGCGCGCGACCTCGGCTACACAGAGCCCGACCCGCGGGAGGACCTGATGGGGACGGATGTAGCTCGCAAGGCCCTCATCTTAGCCCGCAGCGCCGGCTGGCCGCTCGAACCGGACAAGGTCGATGTGGAGCCGATGTTCCCCGACTCCCTCTCCCAGGTCACGGTCGACGAGTTCCTGCGCGAGATCAACACCCTCGACGAGGAGTACGCAATGCGAACCAGCGAGGCGCAGACCGCAGGAAAATCGCTGCGCTACGTGGCAAAGATCGACAGGACCGGTGCCGCGGTCGGCCTTTCGCAAGAGGAGAAAGGAGGCGCCCTCGGATCGTTGAGCGGAGCGGAGAACGCCGTCATCTTCCGCACGCGCTTCTACAACGACGTGCCCCTCACGGTCTGCGGGCCGGGAGCAGGGCCGCTCGTCACCGCCGCCGGCGTGTTGGGGGACATCCTCGACCTCAACGTACACATGAGGAAAGATCGATGAGCGCGATCGTGATGAAGTTCGGAGGGACATCGGTCGG
>JAGGSM010000100.1 GCA_021159105.1 Candidatus Bipolaricaulota bacterium | reverse complement strand
GTATAATATGTTAGTAGAAAAAAACCAAAAGTGGACTAAAAAAGGTAAAACTTATACCGTAACAAAAATAAATGATGCATATCAATTTACTTATATTACTGTTTTATTAGACGGATTAAAAGATACTCCGGAAAATAGTAAAGTATTTGGTGTTACTGCTTTCTTAGGAGAGTTCAAATTTATAAAGGAGGTGAAAGATGGATGATGTTGAAAAATTAGAGAAACAAGATCTAGATAATTATGTCAATGCTTTGGAAAACAAGATTGAAGAATTAAGCCAAGACTTGAATAACTTACAAGCAGAAAAAGAACAACTATTTAACGAATACGTTAGTAGTTTACAGCTAATTTATAGAATAGGAGAGGAGTAGATATGTCAGCAAAATTATTAGTTAATGGAGAAGCTGCTACAGGTAAAACAACTTTACTAAGTAGCCTTGATCCAACTAAGACATTAGTTATATCTAGAGATAGTAAGGTATTTAGTTTACCTATTCCTCACATGCTTGTAGAAGAGTTTTACGGCATGGAACTATTCTTATTTGGTGGAGAGATCCAACAAGATGGAGAAACTGTAGTTCTAGAAGGTGTAACCGATAAGATGGAAGCATTTGAAGCTAGTTTAGGGCATTACCCAGAAACAGTTGTTTTTGATACTGTATCCCAGCTAACTATGGATGTAATCAATAAGGCACTTAAGACCCCTAATGTATATGGAAGTCAAGGTGCAGAGATCAATAAAGAACTAGGTATATTTGTAGATTTTCTACATGAGTATTTAGAACTAAACGGTATAAATATTATTTTACTTAACCATGTCATCAAAGACAAGTCAGATGAAGCTACAGAGTATATTGCATTTGGTCAGGGTAAGTTTAAAGAGAAAGGTGGTTTCTTCAGCATTGTAGACGAAAGTGTAACAATAGCTCAAGAAGGTAGCTATCTAGTAGCTTATACAAAGGGTGCATTAAAACAGGCTAGATCTAAACTAGATATACCTGCTAAGATGTACATAGAGAGTTTAGGTGATCCAATTAAGACTAAAAAACTTAAAGAGGGTGAAAGTTATTATAATCTAAATGATCATTTACAGATGATTATTGAAGCTAATAATAAAGTAACTAAAGAGTTTAGACTCTAATAAATTATTAAAGGAAACAGAAATGTTTAAAAGAAATACGAACGCAGAAGAAGTAAAAGATTATGAAGGTACAGGTGGTAAATTCCTGAACAAGTCCGGTATGTATGAAGATGTAACAATTAAAGCTCTTATCTTTGATGAAGCAGAAAATGGTGGAGCAGTGATTAACTTCTTTGTAAACTATCAAGGTGAAGATCAAGTTATTTATGGTGATCTAAGAGTATATAACAAAGGTGGAGAGAAATTCCCTAACGATATTGGTCAAAGAAATCTTAACGAACTCCTTGTCGTTTTAGATATAGATGGACTTGATGAACCTGTTGAACAAGAACTTCCTATCGGTAAAAAGAAAGCAATGAAAACTGTTGCAGTATATGAAGAAATTGAAGAAATGCCGGTAACTATCAGAATCTTAAATGAGTATTCCGTTTGGAACAACAACATTCAAGAAAAAACAACTACTGCAAAATTCTATCGTAGTGGTGATAATGCTACAGCAGCAGAGATCATACTTGAAGCAGAAAAACCAGGTGAAGTTGAACTAGGTAGTAAATACGCAAAAGATCTAGAGTTTGCAGATAGTGTTAAATATAAAGATGATCTTACAGCAGAACAAATTACAGCCTGGATCAAAGCTAAAAGACCTAAAGGTACTGCAGGTGCAACAGCAACAGCTAAACCTTCTTTTAAGAAGCCTAAGAGTAAATTCGGTAAGTAAGATTATGCATTTACATAAGATGGAATTACCTAAGGACATTAAAAATCTTCTTAAGAAATTGGTACAGGAAAAAGCAGAAGCGATAAGGGAAAATCTTCTGCTTAAAAATAAACTAGCTACTCTCCATACATTAAGTTGTAGTAATTAGTCAAAAAACTATATGGATACTATCTATCCCTTTAGGGATAGTATCTTTTGTGATATTTAAAATAATAGTAGCTTCTTTTATGTTTATACTTAGAGT
>JAGGSM010000155.1 GCA_021159105.1 Candidatus Bipolaricaulota bacterium | reverse complement strand
CATGGAGCAGATGCGCCTTGCCCAATCAAATGAGGATGTCGAGCAAGCGTACCAGTTGGTGGAAAGGCTGACCACCCTTCGTCCGCGTGTAGTCCAGGAGTTACTGGTGAACTGTTGCTCGGTCAAAGTCAAGCGGCTATTCCTCTGGAGCGCGGAGATCAGCGGACACGCCTGGTTCGGCCGCTTGGATCTTGCACAGGTTGACATCGGTAAAGGCAACCGGCAACTCTACAAAGGGGGACGGCTCAACCGTAAATATCAGATAATCGTGCCTACACAGGAGGGGCTGCCCGGTGTTTGACCGCCGTTATGACGCTACTCCGGAGACACAGCACACCGGTGCCTTTGTATCTTGATGGGTGAGGAACTTTTCTAGAACTTATCTGGATGCATTGAGGAAGAAGAATTGAGATTTATCCTTGCTTTCGGTGTTGTTGCCTTATCCTGCTACGGATTAGCTCGCGGTCCAAAAGATTCGCTTGAGATCAAGGTGGTGACGATGCGCTTAACCCTTGGTCCGATGCTCTAACGAGCACAGGTAGAGGCCGCTCTTATCTATCCGATGGGTAGTTTGATTCGTGGTCAGTCTGCTTGTTTAAATAGTTGGTTCGTCACGCGAATGTGTGCATAATTTGAGGGAGAGGCAAGTCAGCCATGCAGTGGTAGAGGTTACGGATGTAGTTCCCTGGGGTGCGGAATCCGTAGGCCTTGTGGCTGATCACCTTTGCCTTGTTGTTGAGGCCCTCCACAGCACCATTGCTGATGGGCATGTTGAAGTAGTTCAGTAGGTCCTGCTGATGGCGACGAAGCATCCAAGCGAAGTCGCGCAGCGGTTGCAGACGAGAATGGGTTGCCCACCAGAACCACTTGTTCAGATAGCGCCTGGCCCATCCAGAGCGAATGTATCCCCAGAATTTGCGGAAGGCTTCTTTGAGCAAGTAGGCACGGTTGATCTTCAGGTTTAGCTTCTCAAGCTCTCCTAACCGCCCCCGCTGTTTGTCTGTCAGGTTCCATGGATTCTTCAACCAGATGTAACGCGTCTTGGCTAGCAGTTGCTTGTGGAATTGCCCCTTCTCCCGAATCTCGTCCCGACGCACTTGGTCCACCGCTTTGCTGAGATGCTGCACAATGTGGAACTTGTCAAACACCAGAATCGCGTTGGGTGCTCTCGCCTTGACAACGTCAACGTAAGGCTGCCACATGTCACAGCACACCCCTTCTAACTTTTCTGTGCGTTCTTTGCCCAACCAGTCAAAGAACCTTTCTAGTGTCTCTTTGGCACGCCCCTCTCCGCTCCACAGCAAACGCCTACTGGTGAGGTCGTATACATTGGTGACGTATACATGCCCCCGTTTACGCGAGATCTCGTCAATGCCGATGTGCGTCACATTGGAAAGATCGTGGTGCCTCAGACCATAGGCCACCGCTTCGTCCACTGCCGTGGCCACTGTATCCCAGGAGCAGTGAAACAAGGTCGCCACTTGTTTCCAGGTCAGCACCCGAGCCCACGTGGCCAACGTCACCATTAACGCACGTGTGAATTGTCGCTTGCCTGCTACCCAGGGAAGGAGTTCAACATGGATACCGCCGCAGTGCTTACACACTACCCGACGTGGGGCATACACCAGATGTACATCAATCCCCCACAACGGCACATGACGGAAACGACGATCCCTACGGGTGTCTCGGTAGCGAGCACGTCGTCCACAGACTCCACAGCGCGGCGCATAACGCCCATCTGGTGCCAGCTTTGCTTCCAATCCGTCCTCCGTTCGCTGTACTCCCACCACACGAAATCCTTGCATTTCTACCGTCTCTTTGATCAAACTCTCTACAAGCATGGGTCTCCTCTCAGATACTTGGGTTTGGCTTACACCCTTAAGTACCTGATGAGACCTGTGCTTTCAACTCCCTACCCCCTCCTTCTCTGCACACATTCGCGAGACGAACCTTTCATTCTTTGTCATTGCGGTAGCAAGCTGTTTGTGCAGTTTGAGTTTCGCCTCCACAAAAAACTTCCGCGCCCCACCGATCTTGATCGCGTCCTCGTGCACCACGTCCTTGTACGCTTCGGCGTAGCCCTGTTCGTTATCGATATCCCAACCAAGGG
>JAGGSM010000165.1 GCA_021159105.1 Candidatus Bipolaricaulota bacterium | reverse complement strand
ATTCCTGCTGGTCGCGCGTGAGGGTGTTGTATAGTTTCATCCCGCCCCACCTCCTTATGCTTCGTATTATACCGAAAAGGGAGCATCGCCTCTCAAGGAAATATAACCCTCTCGTGGACCGCTCCCCCTCTCTTCTCGAAAGGGCACAGCCTGTCTTGGGATTTTGCGCAGCTGGGTTTACAATGACGAGAATGTGGTTCGAGTAAACAAAGCGATGAAAGGCACGTAAACCAGACAGCAGACCGCGTTCGTCATACAGGGAGGAACCGAGAAATGCCGAAATTCAGCCCGCTTCTTTTGATCAAGCTCATTCTGTGGATAGCCGTCGTCGTGTCCGCCACCCGCCTGCTGCAGAAGAGGAAGGTGTCGTCCAAGCTGCGGTTTTTCATGCTGGCGGCGGGGGTGATAGTGTTCGGAGTTATCTACGCTTTCATCGTGCAGGGAGGCGTGAACCCGAGCCCCGTCCTCTCCCTGCGCGGGGTCCTCTCATCGATCTTGGTGAAACACACGATCGCACCCCCTCTTCTCGGGATGCTGATCGTCCTGCTTGTGATGGGGATCGTGTCCAATAAATCGCTCTGCGGTTGGGGATGCCAACTGGGATTGCTGCAGGATCTCCTGTTCCGCGTTCCGACCCCGAAGTGGAAGCCGCCCTTCTGGTTGAGCAACAGCGTGCGGATCATCGCTTTCATCGCGTTGGTCGGAGGGATGGCGTGGGCCACATTCGATTGGATCGCCCATGTCGACCCGTTCCTCCTGTTTTCGTCCAAGTGGGTGCTCCCCGCATTGCTGTTCGTCAGTGCGATCCTGCTTGCCAGCCTGTTCATCTACCGCCCGTGGTGCCAATTCCTGTGCCCGTTCGGGTTGGTGAGTTGGGTGTTGGAGCAGGTGAGCATACTCCGCCCGCGGATCGACCACGATAAGTGCCTGGGCTGTAAAAATTGCGTCGACGCGTGTCCCACAGGCGCGATGGCCGACTTCTACGAGGATAAGAAGATCCACGCCGACTGCTTCTCCTGCGGCGCGTGCATCGCCGCGTGCCCGCGCGACGAGGCGCTCATGTGGCGCGGACCCCGACGGGGCAAGAACAAAGAGACGAAGGGCTAACCGCTCAGGTTATCCAGCCAATGCACGGTGTTCTGGATGAAATCGCGCTGCTCGGGGTTCAGGATATGCAAGCGGAAGTGAAACAGATCGTTCCTTAAGTCGCGCAGCTTGAGGAGGCGGTTCTGCGTCGCCTGTCTGTTAGTGAAGAGTGACTCGAACTTCGGCCAGTTATGCTTGTTCATGATCAGCAGGCGGTAGTCGTCGAAGGTCATGTCGGCCAAGTCGCGCGGTTTACCATCCTTGCGGTAGCTGAACGCGCTGTCGATCGCCCCTGAAAGCAGCTCATCGCTGTCGAGCACCTTAGCGATCAACAGCCGCAGCTTCTCCTCTATCGTGCCGATCGCCAGAAAGTGGGCGGCGAGCTCGCGGAACAGGTAGACGATGTCGGAGTGGGTCAGTATATCGACGAGCGATCCGTCCCTCTCCACAAGCACGTAAGGGACATCCGCCAGCGCCCTCCCCATGGCGAGCATGTCGCTGTCTTCCGGATGGAGAGGCGCCTCCTCGATGCACTGGGAGACACTCAGCTCCATGACATCGATGACCGCCCTCTCCCGCAGGCTCGGATCGGTCAAGTGGTACAGAGAACGCACGATGGAATCGGTGCTGATAACCCCGGCGACGCCCCCGCTTCGCTCGTCGACGACCGGCAGCTGGGAGAAACCTCTCTTTATCATGAGCCCGACGGCGTCCCTCACCTTGTCCGATGTGGTCACAGTGACCACGGAGCCGTCGGGCAGCCGCCTCTTCTTGCGTACCAATTCGGTCAGCGTGCGTAGTTTGAACAAGGTATTCCTCCCGTTACAGCCAGCCGTTGAGCACCAGGTAACCGCTGTACAGAGCGGGGAACAGGTCATCCGTCACCCCGACGACGCTGCGGGGGTCGAGTGACTGTTGCCCGCCGTACATCTTATCGGCGATGGATTTCACCGCCTGGAACGCCCGGAGGGACGAAGGCGGCAGCTGAGCCGGCAGATCCGGCGTCACGATCCACACCTGATCCACTA
>JAGGSM010000120.1 GCA_021159105.1 Candidatus Bipolaricaulota bacterium | reverse complement strand
AGCGAAGTGACACTCGCGATGGGAGCGGCCATCGATCCGACTGCTGGGTTGCAGCGACTAACCCTCGACCTTAGCGTGTCTCTGTACCGATGACGGTCCTTAGCTCGAAATGCGGCTATACTTGATGCAATGAACACGAAGATCTTAATCGTCGATGATGAAGAATGGGTGTGCACGCTCGTCGGCCGCTACTTGGAGCAGGCAGGCTACGAGGTGGCGACGGCCTCTGACGGGGAGAAGGCGATTACCAAATTCGAGTCGTTTCGTCCCGACCTCATAGTCCTCGATTGGATGCTCCCCAAGCTCGATGGTCTGGAGGTGGCGAGGAAGGTGCGCGAGAGATCGAGCGTTCCGATCATCATGCTCACCGCCCGCGCCGATGAGATGGATCGCATCGAAGGCCTCGATAGTGGAGCCGACGACTACGTGGTGAAGCCGTTCAGCGCGCGCGAGTTGGAGGTGCGCGTGCGTGCCGTCCTCCGACGCGCGCGCGGCGAGACGCGCCAGGCAACGGTCCTCGAAGTCGGCGATATCCGCCTCGATCCGGCTCGCCACGAAGTGAAAGTGGGAGGCAAGGCCGTGGATCTTACCCCGATGGAGTTCGACCTGCTCGCCTTCCTCCTTCGCCATCCGGGGCACGTGTTCACCCGCCTGGAGCTTCTTGAGGCGGTGCGCGGCACCACGTATGGAAGCTTCGCCCGGTCCATCGACTCCCACGTGAAGAGGCTGCGCGAGAAGATCGAGCCGAATCCATCGTCGCCGCGGTACGTGCAGACCGTATTCGGAATCGGCTACAAGCTTTCGGATGAGGAGAGTGAGAAGTGAGGTTCTTTCGGCGTCTCTCATTTCAGACCAAGCTCGTGGTCTCCCTCATCCTGGTAATCGTCCTCACCACCGTCATTGGCTATCTCCTCATTCATGCGGCGATCAATCGTGCATTCATTGATTTCGCTAAACGCAACATGAGCAACCAGGATCAGGTCTTTCGCCAGATGCTCGCAGAGTACTACGCACGTGCTGGAAGCTGGAACGGTCTCGACCGCCTCTTCCTACGCAACCGTGACGTCCTCCCATTTGTCGTTGCCGATGCTGATGGAGTGATTGTAAGCTCTCCGGACCTTCACCTGGTTGGGCAGAAGCTCTCGCGAAGCGAGGTAGCTGCCGGTCTTCCGATCATTGTCCGGGGAGAGACGGTCGGAACCCTTCTATCACGCGGGGCCCTCAGGCTACGCGATCCGGTCGAGAAGCACTTCCTGGGCACAGTCACCGTCTCGCTGTGGATCTCCGCAGTCATCGTCAGCCTAATCGGCATACTCCTCAGCATCTTCCTGTTCAGGCAACTGACCGGCCCGTTAAAGCAGCTCAATGCAGCCGCCGGAGACATCGCCCGCGGAAAACTGACGAGTCGTGTAGAGGTACATAGTCAAGACGAGCTTGGTCACCTCGCTAATTCATTCAACAAGATGGCAGAGAGTCTCCAAGAATCGGAGCAGGCAAAGCGACGGATGATCGCTGATGTATCGCACGAGCTGCGTACCCCGATAAGTGTCGTCCGCACCGGGCTGGAAGCGATGCGCGACGGCCTATTGGAGGCGTCACCGGCCAACATCGCCGCGCTGCACGACAAGATCATGTTGACGACGCGCCTCGTAGGTGACCTGCAGCAGCTCGCCCTCGCTGACGCGGGGCAATTATCGATCCACAAGGAAGTGCTCGACCTGGCAGAACTGATCGAGCGAATACGTGCCACCATAGGTGTTGAACTAGAGGACCGTGGGATTTCGCTCCGGATCGATATCCCCGAGGATTTGCCAAGAGTTAATGCAGACCAGCAGCGGATCGAACAAGTGCTGCTGAACCTGCTTGCTAACGCCATGCGCTATACCCCATCAGGCGGAGCGATCAGCATCGCTGCCAGGAGCATGGATGACAAGGTGGTGCAACTGAGCGTCTGCGACAGCGGCCCCGGCCTGTCCAAAGAAGACCTGGACCATGTCTTCGACCGTTTCTACCGCGCCGATGCCGCGAGGGCCAGGGAAAGCGGAGAATCCAGCGGGTCCGGTCTGGGACTTGCTATCGCCAAAGCACTCATAGAAGCACACGGCGGCCGGATCTGGGCGG
>JAGGSM010000205.1 GCA_021159105.1 Candidatus Bipolaricaulota bacterium | reverse complement strand
CGTCTTCGGGCCGATAGAAGGGACACCCGGCACGTTGTCCGATGTATCCCCGATGAGCGACAGGTAATCGATGATCTGATTCGGGTCCACGCCGAAGCGCTCACGGACGCCGTCTACGTCGAGGATCTCCACGCCGCCGGAGGATCCCCGGCCGGCCGGCCGCACCAGCTTTATCCTGTCGTCGACGAGCTGGGCCAGGTCCTTGTCCGAGGTGACGATGAACACGGGAAGCTCACGCGCCGCCGCCTTGAGGGCGATGCTCCCTAAGATGTCGTCCGCCTCCACCCCGCGCTCGAAGATGACCTTGATCCCGAGGAGCTTCAGCATCTCCTGGATGACCGGAAGCTGGGTCGAAAGGTCGGTCGGCATCTCCTGGCGGTTGGCCTTGTACTGCTCGTACATCTCGTGGCGGAAGGTCGGTCCACCGGCGTCGAACGCCACCGCCACATATCGGGAGGGGAAATCGCGCATGATCCTCGTCAGGAAACGCAGGAAGCCGTAGACCGCGTTCACAGGGGATCCGTCACGCGTCGTTAGGTCCCGTATGGCGTAGAAGGAACGGTAAGCGATGGAGTGCCCGTCGAACAGGACCATCCTCTCCTCCGGCTCTCCCTTGACGCGCAGCAGCTCGTTCGCCGTCTTATAGGTAGTCATGTTCCTCCTTGTTCACCCCCTGCAGATCGAACAGGTAGCAGAGGGCGAGGGCGAGGCCATCGGCCATGTCATCCGGTTTGGGCGTCTCCGCCAGGTTGAGGAGCTTCTTCACCATCGCCTGCACCTGCTGCTTTCGCGCCTTTCCGTAGCCTGTTATCCTCTTCTTCACCTGCAGCGGAGTGTACCCGCGCACGGGCAGGCCATACGTCGCCATCAAGATGACCCCGCGTGTCTCGGCCGTGAGCATCGCCGTGCGTGCGTTGGTGGCGAAGAAGATCTCCTCGATCGCTATCCCCAGAGGGTGATACCTCTCGATCAGTCCCCTTGCCTCGTTGTAGATGTCGCGCAGCCTCTGCGGACGCGACAGGCCGTGTGGGGTACTGATTATCCCCCCATCGAGCACCACCCAGCCGTTGTCGCCCGCCTGTACCACGCCGTAGCCCGTGGTGGCGAGTCCAGGGTCGAAGCCGATGGTCAACGCACCGTTGCTCACTTGAAGAAGTCCCTCAGCCGCACGTGATCGTCCTCATCCTCTTCCCGGCAGACGTGGTCAGGGTGCTCGTTCAGGTTGATCCCGCAGACGGGGCACAGGCCGCGGCAGTCGGGTCGGCAGAGCGGATGCGGATCGAGGGCGGCGGTGATGAACCCGAGGATCCGGCTGATGAGATCAATCGAGCTCTCCCCCTCTGGGATCTCGATCCTGAACCTCTCGCTCACTTCCACTTCCTCCCGCACCGGCTCCAGGCAGCGGCGACACGGCTGCTCGACCACGGTGTGGATCTCTGTGTCCAGATAGAGCGTCGTCAACTGCACGTACGCCTCACCCCTAACGGTCACGTCCTCGAGGAACGTAACGTTCTCCGACATGCTCGTCGCGCGCCCTGCGTTCAGACTGACATCCACCGGGAAGCGCTTCCCCGGATGTTCCATGAAGGTATCAATGTTGAGCTGCATCTTTACGCAGACGGACCGCGACATCGGCCGTCCGCCTCCCCTCCTTTGCATCGTGTACGCGAATTATGTCCGCTCCGTTGACGATCGCAATCGCGTTCGCCGCGATCGTCCCCTCAAGGCGCTCTGAGGTCGGAAGATCGAGGATCTCCCCCAAGAATGACTTGCGCGATAGGCCAACGAGGATCGGGACGTCCAGCTCCCTGAACTCAGAGAGCCTGCGCAGGATCTCCAAGTTGTCCGTCAAGCGTTTCCCGAACCCGATCCCCGGGTCGACGATCAGGTGCTCCCGCTCGATCCCAGCGGAGATCGCCACATCCATCCTCTCGCGCAGGAACGACTTAATCTCCGCCACGGCATCTTTGTACGTCGGATTCCTCTGCATCGTCTCCGGGCTCCCCTGCATATGCATCAACACGAGATACGCTCCGTTTTCCGCAACAACGCCAGCCATATTCGGATCGAAGCGCAGGGCACTGATGTCGTTGATGATCGTGGCCCCGCTATCGATCGCCGCGCGGGCCACCGC
>JAGGSM010000024.1 GCA_021159105.1 Candidatus Bipolaricaulota bacterium | reverse complement strand
CTCAACCAGGGAAACCATCTCAACAAACCGAAGGTTGCTCGGGCTGTTGAGCGCTATTAAGTATCTTGTGTTTTCTCATTGGCTCTTTTCTGTTGTGTTCTCGACGATCTGGATCTCCTCGTCCGTCAGGCCGTAGAGTTCATAGACAAGTTGGTCGATCTGTTTGTCAGTTATTTAAATCTGGAGCTGAATAACTCTCTTCTCTTAGCTTTTTTACAGGATATTATGCAAGGCTACTGCAACAATGCAATTTCTGTGGTTTGACCGCGTTCCTCATTGACAACAACTAATTTACCATCGGGAGTAGGCATTAATTGTTCGTTCGCGTTCAGCAGTTCGATTCCGTAGACCGTACCATCCGGAGCTAGATCGATGTTCAGCTCTTCGCTGATGTGAACAGTCTCTACCTCCTCCGTCTTCTCTTTGAGGTGAATATAAGCCACGTTGTACCTTCGATCATATGTCAGTTTCACCGGACGCCTCCTCAGTAAAATTTCACAATGACTGTGATTACAAGCCAATCCTCGCTCGCTTATCCGTGCTTGCGCATGTGGATGCAACTTAATTGTCATCGGAAAGCCTCCTCGACGATCTGGATCTCCTCGTCCGTCAGGCCATAGAGCTCGTAGACCAACTGGGTGATCTTTTTGTCGGTCGCGCCGATCTGGCGCCACGACCTATCTATGATTATAGCACGATTGGATCGCTGTTGAGTAGCCTGTGCCCTAACCCGAGCTGGAGTGTTTCACCATCAGCATCATCGCGAACCGCTTTCATAAGACGCTGAAAGTCCAAGGATGAAGGCATCGAGCTCTATTTCTCCTCACGTGCTTCAGAATACAGAGTCAACATGACGTCAACCAAGCCACGTGCTTCCCGCATACCTGCTCTGTCCTAGTGATACGTCTTTCCAGTGCGCACGATGATCGCGGCAACGTCAACCATTCGGGCTGCCCGATCAAGGGAGAAAACAATGCGGTAACGCCCCACGCGCTTGCGCAACGTGCCCTTGAACTTCCCACTCTTGATTGGCCTCACATCACCGCTTGTGGGATTGGAGCGCCTCACCATCGACGTTACCCGCAGCGTTGAGGCGCTTATTCACTTTAGGGCCGTGTCATGCAGCTACCTGGTAGATTACAGGATTGCACTTGAACAGTGGAATGGGTTCTCCTTCAGGCTAGCCGCCCCAAGCAAATTGGGCCACGAAGAGATTGGCCTTTCATATATTCCACGATAGGTATAGCGCAATCAAGACTAACTCTCTGCGATGTGCAACCACGGAATTCTGGAAAAGTGCTTCTTATCGAATGTATACACGTCTTCCAACCCTTTCCCGCGTGCGAAGCAAGCCAAGTAGGCATCGGTGAAGTCGATGTTCAATTCGGAGTGCAGAACGGCTGCTTCTTCGAGGGTGCGAGCATTCGGCACCTGAACGCCAGGCATATTCAGTATGGCGATTACCTTTTCACTCGCTTCTTGTTTGGACAAGTTGAACACCGAGGTCTCCAATGTCCATACGATCTCCGCGATGACCATTGCCGGGACGATAAGCTCTAGTTCTCCCGCCATCGCCCGCCGCAGCACTCTCTCAGCCATCTCCGCCTGGGCGGAAGGTTCCCCGGTGAGATAACGAAGAAAGAAACACGTATCAGCGCTAGCCTGTTTCACGTTCATGACGGGAGGCGTGTTCCTGACGTGCTAGTTGTCGCAATTCGTCGATGTCTTTGATCGGCTTCTTTGCCTTCACTGATCCACGCATGTCCAGCAGGGACTTCCGCTTGATGGGCAGCACTCGGACTGAATCGCCATCCTCAAAGAACATGAGCCCATCGCCTTGCTTAAGATCCCAGCGGCGGACGAGCCCCGCTGGCAAGGTGATCTGCTTCTTCGATGAAAGAGAAGCAATAGCCATTTCATAACCTCCTTACTTCTACAGAATGCCTTACATTTTTCAGTATACTTTGTTTAGCTCCGAAATCAAGGGTATACCCATGGAGCCAACCTGCGGGTTGAGATCGACGTCCTGCTTTTGATGCTGCCAACCGCGGATGCACTTGCCTTCTCAAGCGGACACCAGACATTGTGCCCAATCATTGGCTAAGTAGCATATAGGATACATCGGGATTACAGCA
>JAGGSM010000286.1 GCA_021159105.1 Candidatus Bipolaricaulota bacterium | reverse complement strand
GAGTGAACGTGTATCTTGGGCGGCACGTCCTCTCGCGTACCCCGGTTGAGGGTGATGATATGCAACGATGCCCGTGGATATCTGGTTGCCGCATCGATAAGAGAACGAACCTCGCGCTGGAGCACGTCAGGGTCTTCCAGGCTCACGCAAACTTGAATCAGCGCGGTGTGTCCGTCCGGGTGACGGGCAAGGAAGTCGACCTCGTATCCTGCACTCGCCGATCTTACATAAGAGACCTCTGCGCCGCGTCGCTCCAATTCAAGATAGACCGCAGTCTCCAGGGCGTGTCCGATATTGCTCTTGGCAGAGCGATCGAAGACGGGAATTAACCCCATGTCGACTGGGTAGACCTTGCGCGGGTTCACCATCCGCTGCCGTTCCGAGTCGGTGGCGATGGAGACAATACGAACGAGAAAGGCGTCTTCGAGGTAGGAGAGGTAGTTATGGAGTGTATCCTTTCCAACTGAAATCCCCTGCGAGCGGAGCGATCGGTGGAACTTGTTTACGCTGAATGTTCCCGCTGCATTTCCGAGCAACTGACGTGTCATCCAACGCAGCGCGGTGGGGTGCGATACCTGATGCCGTTCAATAACATCGCGGAGAAGGACGACATCAACGTATCCTCGCAGAAGCTCTACGCGATCCCGCACCATGATTCCCTGTGCTTCTGGGAAGCCTCCGTTCACGAGATAATTGTGCAGATTCCTCTCAAGTGTTGAGCGTTTAGACTTGGGTAGATCCTCTACGGATCCCGTTGGCTCCTGTCCGTGATGTCGCAAGAACTCGCGAAAACTAAATGGGAGGACAAGAACCTCCATTGCTCGGCCGCGCATGCTCGTCGCTACCTCGCGTGAGAGAAGCCGTGCAGAGGACCCTGAAAAGAACAGGTCAACGTTCTCTGTATCCAGCAACCGGCGAGCAAACATTTCCCATCCCGGCACGACTTGGATTTCATCGAGAAAAAAGACAGCCCGCTTTCGATCGCGCCACTCCGGATTGAGACGGTAATATTCCTCCACCATCAGCGAGAGATCCGCAGCCGTCATCCCTGCCAAGCGCTCGTCTTCGAAGGAGAAGAGGAGAAGGCCCTCGCGTGGAGTTCCCTGATTCAATCGATCGGAAAGGACCTGCCACAAGAAGGTTGTCTTCCCCGTGCGGCGCGTGCCAATCACCGCGAGCGCTTTTCCAGGCACTGCTGGAATGTGCAAATCTCGTCGAGTGAAAGGTGGCACAGGGGTCGAAAGAGAATCAACAATCTTTTGATGGATAATCTCGCGTAATTGTCCGTCCATGGAGGACATAATATACCATTCTTGTCCTTTTCGCAAGGACAAATAGTTATCGCGGTCAACACGTACAGATGATCCGTCAGAGCTTTCAACCAAGCGTCTTGCGTTCCTCTCTGCCCGTGATCTGTCGCTGAGAACGTGGGAGGAACCGCCATCGCCGGGAACATGAGCCCAAGGAGCCAGTTCCCTTTTTGTGGTTTGACGGAATGGTGTGATTGTGCTATGTTGGCCTAACGAAGGGAAAGGATGGTGGACTGTATGCGAACTGTAACTGAGCGGGTCCTCGGGTTGATGCTGGTTGGGCTGCTGGTGGTGAGCGCTGCTGGATTGGCGGCATCGCAGACGTTCATCAATAAGACGGGAAAGACGGTCACTGGGATCAGGATTGAGTTCTCCAGGAGCGTGACTATCACCAGGCACGATTCCGCCTTTCTCGATCAGTCACCGAGTGGCAGGAGCGATGAGTTCACGTTCAGCGGCGGGGATCTCCGCAACCTTGGGCGGTTCAGCATCACTTGGATGCCGAGCTCAGCGAAGGTGACGGGTTACGAGTGGATCGAGAAAGCGCAGCCAGCACCGAAGACACCAACCACTACTACGCAGCAAGAAGAAGAATTCAAGCTCCCCGATCCGAACACACCACCGATACTGTACGGTGACGACTACCCCGGTCCTGATGAACCAAAGTATCAACCTGCAGGGAATGAGCAGATTTGGTTGACAGATTTGGAAGGTCACGGAGATATCTACGACAACGACTCGATAAAGATTAACTACGCGCCTGGATTCGACAAATCGCAGATCACGAAGATAAGCGTGTACCGCAATGGTGTGTACATGCGGTTCTT
>JAGGSM010000052.1 GCA_021159105.1 Candidatus Bipolaricaulota bacterium | reverse complement strand
CGATGGGTGGGTGGAGAGCGTCGCACAGGCGAATAAAGAGGCGATCTCCCGCCTGCTGGCCGCCAAGCCGATGATAAAGGGAATCGGTATGGCGATCGATACCGTCCCGGGAATGAAGAAGAACATGATCCTCCACGCCGGTCCGCCGGTCGAATGGTCCAAGATGTGCGGGCCGATGCGCGGAGCGGTGATCGGTGGCTTAATCTACGAAGGCTTGGCCAATGATCCGCAGGAAGCTGAAAGACTTGCCGCCTCGGGCGAGATCACCTTTGAGCCGTGCCATCATCACGCCGCGGTCGGCCCGATGGCCGGGGTGATGACCGCGTCGATGCCGGTGTGGATCATGGAGAACGAGGCGTTCGGCAACACCGCCTACTGCACATTGAACGAGGGGCTGGGGAAGGTTCTGCGCTACGGTGCCTATTCCTCTGAGGTGATCGATCGACTTAATTGGATGCGCGATGTTCTAGCACCCGTCCTTGCCGATGTGATCAAAACTCATGGCCCGATCGACATGAAGAGCTTGATCACCCAGGCACTGCAGATGGGGGATGAGGGGCACAACCGCAATCGGGCCGGGACGTCACTGTTCATCCGCGAGATTGCACCATTCCTCGTTCGCCTTGACCGACCGCGCGAACAGATCGCCAAGGTGCTCGAATTTCTAAACGGGAACGATCACTTCTTCCTGAACTTGACCATGCCCGCGGGGAAGGCATCGCTCGACGCCGCAGCTGGAATCGATGGTAGCTCGCTCGTCACAGTGATGGCCAGAAACGGGACCGAGTTTGGCATTCGCGTCTCGGGGACAGGGGATCAGTGGTTCACCGCCCCCGCGCCAATGGTTGATGGCCTGTACCTGCCCGGGTTCACCGCCGATGACGCTGCGCCCGATATCGGTGATTCGGCGATTGCCGAGACGACCGGGTATGGAGGCTTTGCCATGGCTGCCGCTCCGGCGATCGTCCAGTTCGTCGGTGGAACGCCACAACGGGCGATCGAGTTCACGCAGAGGATGTACGAGATCACCCTCGCCGAGAACAACGCTTATCAGATCCCCGTCCTCGGTTTCCGCGGCACGCCGACCGGGATCGATGTGCTGAAGGTAGTCGATACGGGGATCGTCCCGGCGATCAACACCGGGATTGCGCACAAGGAGCCAGGAATCGGGATGGTCGGAGCTGGCCTCGTCACACCGCCGATCTCCTGCTTCCGCGACGCGACGCGCGCATTGGCGGAGAAGATCGCAAAGAGAATGTAGCGTTGCACCTTGTGTGCAACGTTAAGATATGTCTATTCGCAACAAGGAGGACAAATGAAGATAATCGATCTAACAATACCACTAGGGATCGCCACCCCGCCGTGGCCGACCTACGAGCCGCTGCAGGTAAAATACTTCAAGCGCCTCGCCCCAAACGGCGCGAACGGCCAGCTCGTCACCCACTCCAACCATGTGGGCACGCACCTCGACGGTGAGATCCATTTCTACACCCCGGGAAAGGACATCGCCTCGCTCGACTTCGACTTCCTCGCGCATGAGGGAGTGATCGTCGATCTATCCGACGTCGTCGGCGACTACGACATCTACACCTCGGAGATGATCGAGGAACGCGTCGAGGTTAAAGAAGGCGACATTCTGATCATCCACACCGGATATCACCACTACGGCTGGGATCAGCCGACCGCCGATGAGATCCGCTACATGGTCAAGCACCCCGGTCCCGATCGCGAGTTCGCGCAGTGGTGCGAAAGAAAGAAGATCCGCTGGATCGGAGTCGACTGCGGGAGCGCCGATCACCCGATGAACACGATCATCCGCGATTGGATGCCGAGGCAGGCGAAGGAGGCCGACGCCCACTTCCGCGAGAAGTACGGCATGCCGCTCGCCGAGCGGTTCGACGATTCCAAGTACCAGTTGATGCACATCGAGCTGTTCGACAAGGGGATCATCCACGCTGAGTGCGTCGGCGGGGATATCGACTTGCTTTTGAACCAGCGCGCCACGATCGGCTGCTTCCCGTGGCGGTTCGTGGATGGGGAGAGCTCGATCGCGCGGATCGTAGCGATGGTCGACGACGACCGCTATGAGGAGCTGATGAAGGTGAAGAGCGAGTGCGTGCTCACCAAGTTCGGCGACGTCGCCG
>JAGGSM010000268.1 GCA_021159105.1 Candidatus Bipolaricaulota bacterium | reverse complement strand
TACTCATTCGGCCGCGTCCACATGATCGCTGCGCTTACGGCAACAGCGACAACAAAACATGCGATAATAATCCACTTTCCCCACCAGATCACCCGCAGGTAATCGATCAGATCAACTTCATAATCATCCATCTCTTCCCCCTCTTCTCATGGGGACTGTTGTACCCGATATGGGCCGTCAAGGTCAAGTCGTTCTCTGCCTGGAAGGAGATGACCACTCTTGCAGAATCGTTGCCACTTCTGGTCGCGTGAATTCCGCTGGGATCGGTGTGCCTTCTCTTAACAGCTCGCGCACTTTGGTCCCGGAGAGGAAGACGTGATCCTCGTTGCCATGTGGGCAGGTCTTGCTTGTCCCCATCTGGCCACACTTCTTGCAGTAGAAGGCGTGCTCGAACTTCAGGGGGACGATGCCGATCTCATCTACCGTGAACTCGTCGAAGATCTCCTGCGCCTCGTACGTTCCGTAGTACTTGCCGACACCGGCGTGATCGCGGCCGATGATGATGTGTGTACACCCGTAGTTCTTCCGGCAGATGGCGTGAAAGACCGCTTCACGCGGCCCGGCATAGCGCATCGGTGCAGGGAACGTCGCTAGCATCACGCGATCCGCGGGGAAGTAGTTATCGATCACCGCGTGGTAGCAATCCATCCTCACCGAAGCGGGTATGTCCCCCTCTTTCGTCTCCCCAACCAGTGGGTTGATCAGCAGCCCGTCGACCATCTCCAGTGCGCACTTCTGCAGGTACTCGTGCGCACGATGGATGGGGTTTCTCGTCTGAAATGCGACGATCGTCTTCCATCCGCGTTCTTCAAAGGCTTGGCGTGTCTCCAGCGGATCCAGGTGATACTCGGCAGCGGCGCTTACATGGACACGGCGGAGAAGGTGAATCTCTCCGCCGATCAGCGTGGTTGGCTCAGAGTACATGCGCGCCACACCGGGGTGAGCTTCATCGACCGTTCCGTATACTGCCTGCGCCTCGCGTACGCGATCGCGCGTGAACAGGCTTCCCACGTGCATGATCCCGTAGACAGTGCCTTTCTCATCTGCGAGTGCGACTGTGTCACCCACACGCGCGGCGCCAGCGATCGCGCCCTCAACAGGGAGGACGATTGGGATCGGCCAGACGATCCCACCTGGAAGGCGCATCGATTCGAGCACGCTATTGTAGCTCTCCTCGTCCATGAATCCGGTCAGCGGGCTGTACAGGCCACTGGCGATGTTGTCAAGCTCGGAGAGGTGGAATGGGTCAAGTTCGATTATCGGAAGCTGCCTTGCTCGCTCTTGCCAGTCTGCTTGATCGCCACCAGTCAATATGCGGTCGGTAAGAGTGCCACCATGTGGAGAAATCATCTTCCCTCCCCTGCGGGCACCTGGGCAGATGCGGTGTTCTCGTTGGCCGTAGGGATCAGCCCCTTCTCCTCGAGGAGTGCGAGCAGCCTGAGAGTGGACTCCTCTACCGTCTCCCGGTCGGTATGAACGACGATCTCCGGATGCTCAGGTGTTTCATACGGATCGTCTATCCCGGTGAAGCCTTTGATCTCACCTGCGAGGGCCTTCTTGTACAGGCCCTTTGGATCGCGCTGGATCAATACATCCAATGGACACTGCACATACACTTCGACGAAGTTGTGACAGCGCCTACGTGCTGTCTGCCGGGCAGCGCGATAGGGGGAGATGAACGCACAGGTCGTTGCGACACCGTTCTTGCTTAGCAGCTCGGCGACGAATGTTACCCGGTGGATGTTCTCGTCGCGGTCCTCCTTGGAGAAACCAAGGTCGCGTGTTAGATCCTGACGGACCACATCACCGTCCAGTCGCTGCACGTAGCGCAACCCTCTTGCACGCAATAGGCGCTCAACTTCCTTGGCGAGCGTCGTCTTCCCCGATCCGGAAAGACCAGTAAACCAGATTACAAACCCTTCTTGCATACTCATTCTCCTTATAGTTGATGGCTAGAGATACTAGAGTTCTTGGTGCCGCCTTCGCATGCGCAGAATCTCCTCATCCGACGTGATACTACAATTGTAGTACGATGCTGCTACCAAAAAAAGGGGACAGGCTACTTTTTCGGTTTCTCTTCTTTCGGCGACGGGAGCATGCTATAATGCCGTTTGCGGACATACCGGAGAGGGGATCAGTCCCGGAA
>JAGGSM010000148.1 GCA_021159105.1 Candidatus Bipolaricaulota bacterium | reverse complement strand
GTGCTTGCATGGGGCGCAAGAGGTCCCCGGTTCAAATCCGGGCGTCCCGACCAGTATCATTTTCCATTTGCTTCTCCATCCCCTTTCCACTAAGACCGCGCCCCTCGAGGCCAGCTCAAGCTAGTCGAAGGAATCATCAGAACGCAAGACTTCTGACACACTTGTCGCAATATCTTCACATCTCTGCAACAACTCCGATGCGAGACCTTCGTATCTCGATAGTATTCTACGGATCGTGCTCTTATTGTGCAGTGCTTATACTCAGGAGGAAAGAAAAGTGAAAGCCGATACTAACGTGAAACAAGCAACCATTGCTGCCCGGCGTGTTCTACTGATTATCTCGCTGTTCTCCGTTGCTTTCCTGCTTCTCATGCTCAGCGGATGCGGACAGAAGACAGAAGCCACGGCGCCCTTACCAGCTGGACCTCCTCAGGCCAGCGATCAACCAAGTTCTGGGGCGGGTGATTCCTCTGGTTCGGGGCCCACTACACCAAAGAGTGCGCAGACTCAGGAGACCAACAATCCACCCGTGCAAGTAGAGACTGCACCGGTCGCTGGCACGCTTAGCCCTGCGGGAGAGACATCTCTCGACGAGTTCATGGCTAAGGTGAACGAGCAACTAGATCTCGATGAAGCACAACAAGACCAGGTCAAGAGTGCGGTCGAGTCCTTCCTGATTAGCCTGGAACAAAAAACGCAACTGGGACAGGCGGTTGGATTGAAAGGACAGGGGGCTCGGTCAGGAAACAGGCCCGATCTCACAGACGAGCAACGCGAACAACTTGCCCAGATGAGGCAGGGCCAGGCAGGAGGACCGCTACAGGTGACACAGCAACTGCAAGAGATCCTGACGCCGGAACAGCTAGATGAGTTTCAGCAACTGATGGAGGAGCTGAGGCAGGAGATGGTGCTGCAGCGGACCATCCAACAGATGGGAGGGACCCCTTCCACCAGCGGCGAAAAATAGTTCACAGGAGGGCGGTATGACGATCAGTGTAGACAGGAGATTCATCACAATCATCGTATTGGGTTTAATCGGTTTAATCGCGGTAAGCGGCGTTTCCCTATCGCAGGAGGCCCCGCAGATCGCGTACATCTTCGGCCTCGGCCCCTACCCGGGCGGGACGCTTAAGACCGTGTTCGAGCTGCAGCGGGGAGGGCCGGACGGCGCTGTTCATATACACACGATAGAGATCGCGCCGGAAGGTGATCTGTTCACCGTCACAGAGACGATCGTCAGCCCCGACCAGACCCCCGACGACATCAGCACCGGAGGAGGAAGGACGGGAGCCGCCGGCGCGGTGGGCACGAAGTACGACGAGAATAAAGTGGCGACGATCGACCTCTCCCCCCTGCAGGCGCTCGAGGAGAGGAACGTGGAGATCGCCCCGAACCAGAACTACTACCTGCCCGACGGCGCGCGGTTGGTCACCCACGACTGGGACAAGATCGCGGGGGTGGACGTCATCATGGCCACCTTCCTCCATCCGAGTTTTCCCAACCAGACGGTGGAGATCGCTCTCACCGCTCCGAGCACCAGCGCCCTCCTCTCGTTCCCCGCTCTGCTGGTGAAGAAGGTGGACGGAGAGGTGCAATACAGGGTCAAGCTCATAGAGATCGAATACACCCCTTAGGAGGAGCAATGATCAAACTGGAGAATGCGGTCCGCACCTATCACCTCGGGAAGACGACCGTGAAGGCGCTGCGCGGCGTGGATTTGGAGATCGAGGACGGGGAACTCGTGGCGATCATGGGGCCCTCCGGATCGGGGAAGAGCACGCTGATGCACCTGATCGGCGCGCTGGACCAGCCGGATGAGGGAGCGGTGCTATTCGGCGATCAGGATGTGTCGAAACAGAGCCGCGACGCCCTCGCCAAACTGCGAGGGAAGCGCATCGGGTTCGTCTTCCAGTCGTTCAACCTGATCGCCACCCTCACCGCGTTGGAGAACGTGGAGCTACCGATGATATACCAACGGGTTCCCCGCAAGGAACGGCTGACAAAAGCGCGTGAGCTGCTCGCACTGGTGGGGATGGACGACCGCGCCGACCATCTGCCTACGGAACTCTCCGGTGGAGAACAGCAGAGGGTGGCGATCGCGCGGGCGTTAGTGAACGACCCCGATCTCCTCCTGGCCGACGAGCCGACCGGGAACCTCGACTCCAAGACGGGCAAACAGATTATGGA
>JAGGSM010000281.1 GCA_021159105.1 Candidatus Bipolaricaulota bacterium | reverse complement strand
GCGATCATCACCTCATCGAGCGATCCCGTCCTCTCTTTGCGGTAGCGGGCGATGAACGGGATCGTCGATCCATCGGCCAGGAGCGAGGCGACGGCGCGCACCCGCTCCCCATCGATCATCAGTTCTGACGCGATCGTTTCGGTGTGTCTCTTCAACGGCTCCATCCTCCTCCAGCGGAAGATCTTAACCGATCGTTCCGGGCGGCGTCGCGCTTCAGCTGGCCGCGGGGGTCGCGCTCCTGTATCCTTCCCCCTTATCGATAATCGCCGCCTAGGAGGGACGCCATGAACATCGCAATCCTGTTCGCCGTGACCAGCGCCGCCCTGTGGGGGGGAGGGCAGGTTATCGCCAAACGCGGGCTCGAGGATACATCTATCGCTATGTTCGGGTTCGTTCGGTCCCTGTCTGCCTTCCTGTTCGTGATCCCATTTGGACTGTTGACCACTGGGTTCCCTCTTCCGTCCATCTCCTTGCTCGTGGTGGCGATCCTCGGTGGAGCGCTGGATTCGTTCGTGGGTACGCTCCTGTACATGACCGCCCTTCGCTCCAGCCCCGCCCACGAGGTGGTCCCGCTGGCGAACACCGCGCCCTTCTGGGGGGTGATGGCGGCCGTTCTCTTCTTGGGAGAGGCTCCGCGCATCGCCTCGTTCATCGCTGCCGCATTGGTGATCGTCGGTGCCTACTTCCTCTCCTCGCGCCGTGCGAGGACGGACGTCCCTGGCAGCCGTTCCGGGCCATGGATCGCTCTTGCGGCGGGAGCGATATGGGGGATAGCAGAGGTTGCCCCGAGCAAGTACTGCCTGACACACGGAATGGCCGCTAGCACGTATCAGTTGATGATCATCCTTGGCTCGGCAGTCGGGTGGGGGGGCTATCTCCTCGTACGGCATCGGGGGCATGCCATTTCCTGGTCGCGTAAGGGATTGGGGATAGCCGTGCTAACGGCGTTCACCAATCTCTTCCTCGGCTGGCTTCTGTGGCTGCTCGCCCTTGGCCGCGCACCAGCGAGCCTGATCTCTCCCATGCGTGGATTGGTTGTCCTCTTTGGCTTCTTGGCGAGCATCCTCCTTCTGAAGGAGAATCCCTCCAAGCGCTCTGCTGTTGGGGTCGTGTTGATCATTGCCGGGGTGACGCTGGTTTCTCTTGCTTGGTGAGTATACCAGCAGAACCTGCCCCCATTCGTGCCTGCTTCCAAGGTAGAACAGGATCGAGCCAACCCAGGCCGAGACTATCGGCAGCGCGAGAGACGCCCTTGTGGCTTGCATCCTTCCTCCTTGCAGGCTCGACTGTCAGAAATGGTGGATAGTTCGGCTTCTATCTGCCAATCCTGGGCCGAGCAGTTCATCGGGATACTGGGTTTCCAACTGTCTTTCTCCGTGTTGTGGGGTATCATTGGATTTGCCCAATCATGAAGAGTACGACCGATAGCCGCACCCTTGCCGCGCTTGCTGTTGCCCTTGTTCTGTGGGCATCGGCTTTCGCCGCCATTCGCGCGGCCCTCGTCTCCTACGGACCGGGGGAGCTGGCGCTGCTGCGCTTCCTGACGGCATCCATCGTGCTTGGGATCTACGCGGCGATCAGCAGAATGAGTCTGCCGAAGCTGCGCGATCTGCCGATCATCGCCCTGTTGGGGATTCTGGGGATCACCGGGTATCACCTATCTCTCAACGTTGGTGAGATGACGGTGACCACTGGATCAGCGAGCATGCTCATCGCCGTGATCTGGCTTGGTGAGATCCCGACGTGGCTCTCTCTGCTCGGTGGAGGGGTGTCGATAAGTGGGGTGCTTGTGGCGAATCTTCGCAGTAGGAAGAAGGGAGTTGGCTGATCTACACCTGTTCTTTCAACTGCCCCGTCGTGTGCAGGTAGTCGAGTATCCCCTGCAGCAGGCCGCGTGCAATCTTGTCCTGGTAGGTTGGATCGAGGAGCTTGTCCTTTTCATCCGTCGAGGTGATGAACCCGACTTCTGCTGAGACAGCGGGAAGCTCCGTCTGGTCGAGATAGAGCGCCTGTTTCTTCACCCCGCGATCGCGTGCTCCGGTAGCTGCGACGAGCTCCTTCTGCACCAATTCCGCCAGTTTCCAGCTTGGATCGTCCTCAGCGCGCGTGTCATCGACCAGCGTCTCCGCTCCATGGACGCTCGGATCGCTGTAGGAGTTAGTGTGCACTGAGACGTAGAGCACTGCGCCCGCGCCCTCCGCCAACTGCAGGCGAAGGTGATTAT
>JAGGSM010000032.1 GCA_021159105.1 Candidatus Bipolaricaulota bacterium | reverse complement strand
ATATAATATGGATCACAAAGAGGAATCTGCGAAGCTGCGAAAACTGGGTCTGATGCCGACGGTTCAACGAGTGGCCGTGCTCGAGTACCTGGAGAAAACCTCCGTTCATCCGACTGCCGATGAGGTTTATCAGGGGGTGAAGGACGGATTCCCTTCTCTCTCCAAGGCGACCGTATACAACGTGCTCGATGCGCTGAAGCGAGCAGGGGCGATCAGGGAGTTGACCATCACCCGCCAGGCTGCACGCTACGACATCGTGACATCGCCCCACCCTCACTTCATGTGTCGCGTCTGCGGCCGAGTTTACGACATCGACCTTCCATGCACGGTGCAGGAGGGAGACATCGTCGATGGTCATCAGGTGGAGTCGGTGCAGACATACGTATACGGTGTCTGTGCCGATTGTCTGGAAGAGCAGAATGCAAACGGGAGGAAGAATGCCTGAGCTTCCCGAGGTGGAGACGATCGTGCGTGGGCTAAACAGCGTGACTGGAGCGCGGATCGAACGGATCGACGTGTTTGATCAGAGGCTGCATCTACCGAAGTCCAGGATTGCCGGCAGGACCATCGAACGGATTGAGCGCCGAGGCAAGTACATCGTCATCAATCTCGCAGGGGGCGGCTCACTCATCGTTCACCTGCGCATGTCCGGCCGGCTCGCGGTCAGACGCTCGGCAGCCGAGGAGAAGCACACCCGCTTCATCCTCCATCTGGATGATGGCGGAGAGATCTACTTTATCAATCCACGTCGTCTTGGCACGGCTGAATATGTGCAGGACGGATTTCCGCATGAGTTAGGAGTGGAGCCTCTCTCTTCTGAGTTCACCGCAAACAGGCTGCACGAAATAGCAGCCGGAAGCCGCGCGCCGATCAAGCCGCTGTTGATGAATCAAGAGAAGATCGCCGGATTGGGAAACATCTACTCGTCCGAGGCGCTGTGGCGGGTGAAGATCGATCCACGCAGGGCAGCAAATACGCTTTCCAAGAGTGAGACAAGGAGGCTGCATCGCGCGATTCAATCAGTCCTGCGTGAGGCGATCGATAGCGCCGGGACGACGTTCGGGTACACGGTCTCCGATTACAAGGACGCGTATGGAGACTACGGTAAGTTTCAACAGATGCTCGCCGTCTACGGGCGCGAGGGAGAGGAGTGCCCCCGCTGCGGGGAAGGGATCATACGCATTAAGCAGGCTGGAAGGTCGACTTACTTCTGCCCTAGTTGTCAGAAGTGAGTTCGTGGGGTTTGTAGAGTTCGTTGGGTTTGGCGGGTTCATGGGGAAGAGATATACACTAAAGGGAGGAGAGGAGTTATGGAGTTGAGAGGATCACGCACGGAGAGGAATCTGTTGACGGCGTTCGCCGGCGAGTCGCAGGCGAGGAACCGCTATACCTTCTACGCCAGTAAGGCGAAGAAGGACGGATACGTCCAGATACAATCGATATTCGAGGAAACGGCCAACCAGGAGAAGGAGCACGCGGAGAGGCTGTTCAAGTTCCTGGAGGGCGGTGAGGTGAAGATCAAGGCGGCGTTCCCCGCTGGCGTGATCGGAACGACCGCAGAGAACCTTAAGGCCGCGGCCGGGGGCGAGCACTACGAGTGGGAGGAGATGTACCCATCGTTTGCCGCAATCGCTCGCGAGGAAGGGTTCACCGAGATCGCCAACGTGTTCCAGGCGATCGCCGTAGCGGAGAAGCAGCACGAGAAGCGCTACCTCGACCTACTTGCAAACGTCGAAGCGGGGACGGTGTTCAACAAGAACAAGTCAGTCGTCTGGAGGTGCCGCAACTGCGGATATCTGCATACAGGGCCCGAGGCGCCCGAAGTCTGTCCCGCCTGCGCGCATCCACAGGCGTACTTCGAGATCCTCGGCGAAAACTGGTAAAAACTACAAAGATTTAAAGGAGGAACATGATGGAAAACACAAATCAGGAGTACAAGATGAATATGCCGCTACTAGGGGATCAGTTCCCGCAGATGGACGTACAGACGACGCACGGGCCGGTCTCGTTGCCGCAGGCTTACGCAGGGAAGTGGTTCCTGCTGTTCAGCCACCCGGCCGACTTCACCCCGGTGTGCACGACCGAGTTTGTCGCGTTTCAGAAGCGCTATGAGAAGTTCAAAGAGCTGAATACAGAGCTGATCGGCCTGTCGGTCGACCAGGTCTTCTCTCACATCAAGTGGATCGATTGGATCAAGGATAATCTAAACGTCGAGATTAAGTTCCCGATCATCTCAGGAACGGAGCAGATCGCCGCCAAGCTCGGCCT
>JAGGSM010000121.1 GCA_021159105.1 Candidatus Bipolaricaulota bacterium | reverse complement strand
CTGGTACGCCCGAGAGGACTTGAACCTCCGACCTTCGCATCCGCAGTGCGACGCTCTGTCCACTGAGCTACGGGCGCATACCTTTGCCATTCTGGCTGGCGGAGGGACGGGGACTCGAACCCCGAAGCCCTTGCGGGCGTACCAGTTTTCGAGACTGGCTCCTTGCCATTCGGTCATCCCTCCAGACCGTTAGTATGGTAGATCGTCAGGAGCGCTGATGCAAGGCGTGGCCACACGCCCACCCATCTTGTGTTGTTCCCGTAGGGGAAGGAACGGGGACGGCTGTACCGCCTCACAGGCTGAGGTAGACGAGCACACCCAGCCCAGCGGTGATCAACAGGAGTACCCACCACGGTGTCTCCTCGCTCTGCTGTGTGACCGGCGATTGATACAAGTCACCCCATGTCCGGGGGGGCGTCGTCCCCTCGGTCACGCCCACGTGGGCGGGCTCCTCCTTGCCAGCTGGTGTCGCTATACTCAGAACTGTAGGTGTCTTGAGGTAACCCTCGTCCAGCCACAGGCGCGGGACTTTGTGTAGGGGATTGCCGTGAAACGCGATCGCGCGGACAGCGGCGAAGGGCAGGTCTCGCCTCGCATTCCCCTGCTGCAGCGTGAGAACGTCATCGATCCCGGAGAAGGCCGAATATGGGCCGATATAGACCCGCTCCGACGTCTCGACGATAACGCGCGGAAAGTCGATCACCATCTGCACGACAGAGGCTGTAGGAATGTCAAAACTGAGGTGGGGAGAGTACTGCAGACGCAGGAGCGGCGCCATCCCCGTCGTTGTTCCGTTCAGTACGGCACCGGTGGTCATCTCAACCAGGTTTCCCCAAGCAGCAAAAGAGAGGAGGAGAACGATCGAGAGAATGAGAGGGAATGTCAGGACACACTTTGCACAGCGAAGACCCATTGATACACCTCCAATCGGGATTAGGACACTGACACAATAGCACCCCTTGGATGCATAAGTCAAGGGGAAACCCTGAGGGCACGCCATTGCTTATCCCCTCAGAGGATGCTAGGATATCCACACGATGGCAAGCAAAGAACGGATCGGATTGGTGTTGGGGAGCGGTGGTGCGCGTGGATCGGCCCACGTTGGGGTGCTCAAGGTTCTGGAAGAGAACGGACTGAGACCGGACGTCATCGTGGGAACGAGTATGGGGGCCGAGGTCGGAGGAGCCTACGCGGCCGATGCAGGACTGGACAGGATAGAAGAGGCTTGGCGATCGACCAGTTTCGCCAGGGTCTTCAAGGCCCTCTTTCCAACCGTCCCCTGGGCCGGGTGGAGCTCGGGGAGAGAGATGATGAAGACGATCCACTCGCTGGTCGGCGACCGCACCATCGAGAGCATCCCCATCAGGTACGCAGCGATAGCGACCGATCTCGAGACTGGCCTGCCCTACCCGATCACGAGCGGCCCCCTCGCCTCGGCGATCAGGGCGAGCATATCAATCCCTGGCCTGTTCGTCCCGGTGTGGATCGATGGCCACCTGCTGATCGATGGTGGTGTCTCCAACCCCGCCCCAATCGATGTCGCTCGCAGCCTCGGCGCGACGAAGACCATCGCGGTGGACGTCCTTGTGCGCCCGGAAGAAGTCAAGCTATCGGGGATCCCGGTCCCCGAGTACCGCGAGCGGATCCTGGGGATCATCAAGGGGGCGGAGCGATCGGGGGCAAGCGAGGAGGAGAGGAGGAGATTCTACCCGAGCGTCTTCTCGGTTCTCTTCCAGATGTCGACCGCGTTTCAGAAGAGGGTGAGCAACCTCCTGCTGCAGCTGAACCCACCAGATGTCCTCATCCAGCCGGACTTCTCCCCTGATCCTCCCTGCTACAGCGACGTGAAGAACGGGATCGAAGCGGGGGAGGAGGCAACGCGGAGGGCACTGCCCGAGATACTCGCGCTGTTCGATCGCCAGGGCTGAGGAATCAGATGAGAAAGGAGATCCTACTCCCATCCACGCTCACCCTGGGAATCATCGTCATCTCCTTCGGTGCGATCATCATCAGGATGATCGACGGGGCATCGGTGTTCGCCATATCCGCGTGGAGATTGGGCGTCGCTAGCATCGTCCTCCTGCCGTTCGCCCTTCACAGGGGGGCGCTGCGCTCGGTCGGCCTGCGAGCTGCCCTGTTGAGCGGCCTGAGCGGGGTCTTCCTCTCAGCTCACTTCATCCTGTGGGTGGCATCGCTAGACTACACATCCGTTGCTAGCTCTGTGGTGTTGGTGAGCACGAGCCCGATCTTCGTCGGACTGGGAGCACGGCTGTTCATCAACGAGCCACCCTCGTTCATCCTCAAGAT
>JAGGSM010000096.1 GCA_021159105.1 Candidatus Bipolaricaulota bacterium | reverse complement strand
TTGCTTCAACCCAAAGGTGTATTACCCACCACCACCAGAATTGATCCATTGAGATATTATCTGTAAAGAACATACCTGTAACATAAAGACCTGCAAGTGCTAACAAGTTAGCAACCATGACTGTCATAATACCAGTCTGCTGACCTTTCATATAAGACAAGAAAACGTTTGCATAGAAAATAAGAATAACCACAACGATACCAATATCGGCCCATCTTGGTGCTTCAATATACTCTCTACCTTCGTGAATTAACCAGATAGACGCTTCTGTTCCTGGACCAACTTGAACAATGATATAGACAAGTACAACGACAGTCACTGCTGCTGTGAGTACCCAGAAAGCAAGCTTACCAAGTCCAATACCTATTGTCTCTATACCTGTTTCATCAGGCAACATATAATACACTGAACCGATCATTGCATAAAGCATCCATACGATCAGTGCATTAAGGTGTACCATTCTGGCTACCGAAAAGTCGAAAAGTTCAAATAAGAACCCCGGAACCAAAAATTGTAACGCTGCGATAAGCCCCATAAGAAGCTGTGCACCAAAGAGTATAATTGCAACTCTGAAATACATCATTGCTAATTCTTTGGATTTATCTCCAGCAAATTCATTTGTTTTAATACTAGCGAGCATGAGTACCTCCTGCTTTAAATGTTTCTACTGTTTTAGAGAAGTTTCTAGGGAAACCATTCGTATCGATAGAACTCATATGTTTAAGGAAAGCTACCAATCCTTTTGCTTCATCTGCTGTAATACCAAGATCTGGCATCATACGTGCATGTGTAGGATACTGTGAAGGATGTTGCAAGAACTCAGCCATTGCTTCTTCAACTGTATTTTTTCCTGTCATACCCTGTAACGGTCCGCCATTTTGCCAAGCTGGATCTAACCATGCTTTTGTAAGATCCGGTGCAAAATATGCTCCGTTACCCAAAAGTGTATGACAGTTCATACAGTTTTTTGATTGAGAAGTAAGTTTTCCAATGTGTAAAAGCTCTCTTGCTTCTTCTTCACTGTAGTCATCTCTACCAAAAAACTTCTGTTTCTCACCAATAACTGGCACCTCAGATCCTCTTTTTGTACTAAACTTGTAATCAATATGATAATTGATAACAGTTGGTCCAGGTACTCTTTTTGTTACCCCGCTTTTAAGGTCTGCATCTGTACCCATAGTGATCTGTCCAAGCGTATCAAACGATAACCAAATAAGCAAAATTACTGCAAATCCTGTTACCCATGCTGCTGAACGTCGCCAAAATGGAATACTACTCCAAACCGAAACATTTTTGTTAGCCATGTGTCCTCCTTTTATGTTGGTAGAATTTTTTACTTTCTACTATGATTGTTTTTCTTGTACAACTTCGTCTTCTGGATCGTAACGCTCATCCGCATCACTTATCAGTCTAAAATAAAGATGTGGAATAAAGAGATACGCTAGCATCGTAGTCATCAATATTTTCATTGTCATTGGACCACTTTGGATCATAACGGCGAAATCATACAAGAAGTAAGTTTGTAATGCCCAAAATAGATACCCGACAGGCATCCACTTTTTGGAAAAGAACCCCATTTTAGAAAGGGTTATGACTGCTGCATACGCCACTCCGAAAATGAGTACAAGTGATGATTCTATAAAGATAGGTAAGAATTGATCTAACGCAATCTCATGTAGAACGATTACCGGTTTTTCCATCTGTGTCTCCTGTTGAATATCTATTTACTACAAGGCTTAAAAATCCCTTGAGCATAAGAGTATTATGACAGTTTCGTACTGTGATAGAATTGACTTGTATCAAGAAAAGGGGAAATAAGTGTAAAGTTTGATGCGTTAGTTAAGTATAAATTATAGTGTAGTTTGAAAAGAAAAAATTATCTAACAGTATCATAGAGTTTTACTCTACAATACATCTTGCCGCAAAGAAAGGTCTTACATAGTCAGCAGAGACAAAATTGTCGTCTTCCAAAACCCAGCCACGGGATTTTTGGATCAGTACATAAGGTGCTACTTTTCGTACCATACGACTTTCACATATGATCGTCTGATCTTTTTCAAAAGCGATCTTCACCTCTGCCATTCTGTTCATCGTCACAGTATAATGACCACCGATCATAATAGCGATCACAAGTGATACCCACATAAGCCCTCTTTTTGCAGCGCCTTTTGACATAAACGGTCTGGTACCTACAAACAAAGTAATAAGCAGTACGATCGCAGCAAGAATAAGATATCCGCCCTCTAAAAAGAAAAAGTTTTTCATAAATTTACCTACATAGTTTTAATGAAGGAAATAATAACACACTTTAATTA
>JAGGSM010000283.1 GCA_021159105.1 Candidatus Bipolaricaulota bacterium | reverse complement strand
GTGTCGGCCTTGCCGCGTTCCTCGTTAGCCGGAGAATCTGTCCGCGCTGTGGGCATATTCTGCACCGTCGCGTGCGCCCGAGCTTTCGCTCCTACGGTGGAGAGGATGTTGTATACTACTGTCGTCATTGCGGATACACGCGTACTGTGACGAGGAAGAGAGGGCCAAGGGGCCGCGGAAGCTGATCCACCAGGGTCTTGCTTCTGAGGAAAGTCCGGACTCCATAGGGCAGATCACTGGGGAAATCCCAGCGGGGGCGACCTCAGGGAAAGTGCAGCAGAGAGCAGACCGCCGATGGCCCACGGCCAATGGCCAATGGGCACAGGCAAGGGTGAAACGGTGGCGTAAGAGACCACCAGCGGCTCGGGCGACCGGGTCGGCTCGGTAAACCCTGATCGGAGCAAGGCCAAGTAAGGGGGCGCGACAAGGATGGCCCGTCCAAGCCCTCGGGTAGGCCGCATCAGTTGAATGGTCCCTCACGACAGAATCCGGCTTATCGGCCCTCTCTTCGTCGAATTGAGCGACTCAGTTGATCTGGTAAGCCACCGATCACTCAATCGCGAGATGTGTGGTTTCATGATTCATCATCACTGGGAGAAAGGCGGACAGATGACCAAGAGGCGAACACTGTGGATCATCGTTCTCATCGCCTACGCCTCGTTCGTGTTCATCATGTCCAGCATGACGATGAGCGGAGGGCAGCCGCTTCTGCGTTTCCCAGGCGGAGACAAGGTCCTTCATTTCCTGGAGTTCGGCCTGTTCTACCTCCTCTCCTGGAAGGCATTCCGCAAGCATAGATTGATCGCGGCGTTTCTGCTCACTGCGATCTATGCCGGAAGCGATGAGTTTCACCAGATCTTCGTCTCAACGCGCGAGGCGAGCATCCTCGATTGGCTTGCTGACATCGCCGGAGCGGCCTGCGGCGCGGTGGGGGTCTCTATCCTGTTGCGGATGGGCTTGCCGGGTTTCCTAAGGCGGCGTATACTCGCAAGCGATAACAATAGAGAGGAGGGATCAGACTAATGTGGTGGGGATTACCGTTCCTGATGGGCCCTAGCTTTCTAATTCTCCTTCCTGCGCTGATCCTGGCGATCTACGCGCAGTACAGGGTGCGCTCGACCTACACGCGCTACTCCCGTGTTGAAACGGAGCAACGGGTCACGGCTGGCCAAGTCGCGCGCAGGATCCTGGAGGGAAGCGGGATCACGGACGTGCAGATAGGCCAGGCGCGCGGTGCGCTGGCCGACAACTACGATCCGCGCAAGAAGGTCTTGCACCTCTCCGCGGCGGACTCGACCTCAGTGGCCGCGGTTGGAGTGGCTGCGCACGAGGCTGGGCACGCGATCCAGCATGCGCGAGACTACAAACCCCTCTCGCTTCGTACCGCGATCGTGCCGCTAGCCAACATCGGGTCTCAGCTGGCGTTCCCCCTCTTCTTCCTGGGCCTGATATTTCGTTACCAGGCGTTCATCACCATCGGTATCTTCGCCTTCTCCGCGGCTGTTCTGTTCACCCTTGTCACCCTGCCGGTCGAATTCGATGCCAGCCGCCGCGCGGTGGCCAGTCTACGGCAGAGCGGGCTGATGAGCGAAGAAGAGATCGGAGGCGTGAAGGAGGTCCTGTTCGCTGCAGCCCTTACGTATGTCGCTGCCGCTGCAATGGCTGCGCTGCAGCTTGTGATGCTACTGTCGTTCAACAGGCGAAGATGAAGCTCTCACCCTCCCTCCTCTCCGCTGACTTTGGGAACCTGCGCGCCGAGGCGCGTCAAGTCGAGCCGCTCGCGGAATTCTTTCACATTGACGTTATGGATGGCCACTTCGTCCCCAACCTCACGATCGGCCCGCCGGTGGTAAACTCCCTCCGAAATGGGCTTACAAAGCCGTTCGACATTCATCTGATGATCGACTACCCGATCGAGTATGCTCCCAGATTCGACGTGACACCGGAGGACATCATCACCTTCCACATCGAATCCAAGGATGAGCCGTTTCGAGCAATCGACGAAATTCGAGAACTGGGGTGCAAGGTTGGAATCTCACTGCGGCCGATCACGCCGATCACCGCGATCTTCCCCTATCTCGACCTGATCGATCTTGTACTGGTGATGAGCGTTGAGCCGGGCTTTGGGGGTCAGGCGTTCATGCCCGCGGCGGTGGAGCGGATCGAAGAACTCAAGAGTGAGATCGGAGATCGGAATGTGATCATCTCCGTCGACGGCGGGATCAACGAGACAAACGTGAAGAAAGTGGTCGATGCCGGGGCGGAGCTGATCGTAGCTGGCTCAGCGATCTTCAAACATGCGGATCGCATCGCAGACAACGGCGCCCTCCTAATAGCCGCTAGCTCCTCTAGTGAACTTAAAATACCTCAAACCCCCTATAAA
>JAGGSM010000053.1 GCA_021159105.1 Candidatus Bipolaricaulota bacterium | reverse complement strand
TAATTATATCGTGTTTAACGCTGGGGTCAGCATTTTCATTTATAGTAACTCCGGCAGTGGTATGGGGAACAAAAACACAACATAATCCTTCCGCAATTCCGCTTTCACTTACAACCTTTTGAATTTGAGCGGTTACATCTAAAATTTGTGTTTGAGTATTAGTTTTTATGGTTATCTCCTTTAACATAAAACCTCTCTTTAGTTAATTAGTTATCCAGTTAACTAGTTAGCTGGTTTAATACAGAACTCTTGTCGAGTAGATGAGCTTCTCTAAACCTTAGGAACAAGTTTGTATTCCCAGTTTGCTTCCCGTTTCCTTATGGAAGTGTCACAATATCTGTTCCTTGGTAAATTGAAAGCTCACCCCTCACAGAACCGTGCTTGCACTACTAATGCACACGGCTCTTCATATTATCTTAACATAAATAACTAAGGTTAGGAGATAAACCATAAATATGAACAGTGATTTTAGGAATGGGTAAAGGGTAGCGTTTTAAGAATAAGTTAAACCTATTCCAGTCAAAGCTCCTCTTCTGACTCCTCCTGTTCATCCACTTAAATAGTAGTTTACCAACTTCTGTCCTGAAACTTACTAAAGCTTTAGTATTATCAGTTATTCCGTAATAGCGATAATAACCGAGTAGTTTAATAGTAAGTTTCTGCATTATGATTTTAGTTTCCGTATTCCTATTAATTTTCAACCATTCTTTACAACGTTTAAGACTTGCCGTGTACTTCTTTCTTGCAGTCTTTCTCTTTACCCGAAATTTACCCTTTTTGCTTTTACCGGCATAATGAGTAAAGCCTAAGAAATCGAAAGTTAGAGGCTTTACTCTGTCCAGGCTGTCTATACCAAAAGGAATTATCTTACTTTTATCTTCAGCTAGTTCCAGATTGAATTCTTTTAGTCTTTCTATTAAGTCCTGGTAAAATCTATGGGCTTCTTCCGGATATTGAAAACAGCAAATTGCATCATCGGCATAACGTATCAGATACGCTGAGCCTTTACATCTTTCTCTTATTGTCTCTTTAAACCATAAATCCAGTACATAATGTAAATAGATATTAGCCAGTAGAGGGGATATTATCCCTCCTTGAGGAGTTCCTTCTGAGGTAGGAAGAAGCCTGCCTTCTTCCATCACCCCTGCCTTTAAAAATTTTACTATCAGTCGGTTTATCTTGGGGTCTGCTATTCTAATCGATAGAAACTCCATTAACCTTTTATGGTCTAAGTGTTCGAAGAATCCCTTTATATCCACATCTACTATGTAGTTTATCCTTTTCTTCTCTATGATGTAATTTAGTGCTTTTAAGGCTTTATGACACCCCAGATAAGGTCTGAACCCATAAGAACAATTTAAGAAATCCTGTTCATAAACGGCTTCCAGTATCTCCTTTAAGACCAACTGTACCAGTTTGTCCTCATAGGCCGGCAGGCCTAGTGGCCTGGTCTTATTAGTACCTATTTTGAAAATGTATCTTCTTAAGACTGGCTGAGGCCTGTAAGCATTTCTTTTCATTCTAGTTATCAGGTCTTTGACATTTTCTTTTAGGTTCTCTTTGTATTTGTCTTTAGTAACCTTGTCTATGCCCGGTACCTTCTTGGCCTTCATTTTCCTATGAGCTTGGATAAGTGATTCTTCATTAATCAAGTGTATCAAAGATGTAAATCTTTCTTCCGGTCTTTCCTTAGCTATTTCTGCTATCCTTTCCAGTTTTGTTTGCATTCGTACTCCCCTCTGAGTAGGTAAATGTTTCCCTGTAAAAGGGCGGTAATATGTTACAGCCTTCCCTCTGTAAGAATTACCCTACTTCGTCGGTACTATACTGTAATCCGACTCCCTACCTGTCATCTGGTTTCCTCGCTTTATTATCACTTGTTCCGCCATACTCACAGTATCCTCTGCAAGAACAGATAGGGTCTCCCCAGTTGCCGTATCATACCCGTGTGTAACATGCCAAGGTCATAGACCCCGGGGAAGCTTTAACAATCTTACCAAAGCGATTATTAAAATATGGCTTTCTGTGTCAGTCACCACATCAGCCTTCCCAATTTTCTGGCTCTAACGAGGCTCAATCCCTTCAACGTGTGCTTTCGGCCTGTTACCTTGTTTGCCTACGCTTAAAGACAGTAGTTACCTACTATCCTCCAAAGCTAACTACTGGTGGTTGGTTAGACCTTACCAGACGGGATTCCCACCCGCTATATGATACGACCTTGCTAGGCCGCACGACCGATTCACCAATTAACCAATTAACTAGTCGATAGTGAACAGTCGTTAGTGTAAAATATAAGTTGCAAAATACAAGAAGCAAGATTATTTATTTTTCCAGCTAACCATTTAAACGAGAAACAATTCACAAATTTGGAGATACGAATTGGATTTCTG
>JAGGSM010000047.1 GCA_021159105.1 Candidatus Bipolaricaulota bacterium | reverse complement strand
GCCGTACGCTTCCGTCCAGAAGAGCCCGATCTCGACGCTGGGCCCCCGGCTCGGATGCACCGTTATCGGCCCACCGCCCAGCTCCTTGACGTAGGTCGGGGCAACGGTACCGCCGAATATCCGCAATTTAGCGGAAATGGGATGCTCGGGATATTGCGTGTTGTATTCAGCGATCTCATTCAGAGTGTCATCTATACTCGAAAAATCGTACGCCCCTCTTTCGGGTTCCAGATACATCCAGACGGCGTTGATGACGACTCCAGAGTAAACGCCGGGATGGACCTTGACTTCTTTGAGAGGATCTTCGTACTTGAGCGCACCGACAGGATTCCCCATGGCGACAAGCCCTGTAATCGGCTGCTTTGCAACATCGATATGAGTGGTGGAAGCAGCCGCACACGAGGGCGAACTCCAAACACCGCATGCCAACATGAGCGGTGGTAGCAGAAGGACTACGACGGGGAGATACCGGATCGCATGCAGTGGCAGTAAAGAATGTGCTGGGCCATGGAACAGATTGCGCATACTTGTGCTCCTTTTCAGACACTACCTAAGGAATAACCATTAGCGATTCTTACTGAAAAGAGCGAACAAGTCAACCCCATGTTGGTAGCCATTCCCTCCCATTGGGGCGTGCTTCCTAGAGAGCCTTGATAGACAGCGCGCATGCAATGGTATAGTTCATTGGGCGAGCAATAGCGGGTATACTGGTACTTCAAATGAACTCTCAAAACGAGCACAAACCTTACGCAGGACGTGAAGATACTGATCAGAAACCGGCGCTTGATCGCTCCGTGTCCATGGTGGAGGTCACCGGTTTTGAGGCGCGCCACTACGACGTGTTGATGAACTTGATAACCGGAGGGACGTATCCGTGGTTCATCCGGCGCGTCGTGCGGGACATGAGCATTCGCCCTGATGATGATATTCTCATCTTTGGATCGGGTACTGGACGCAACGCCTGCCTTATGCGCCGTTATCTGCACGCTGAAGGGAGCATCCTCGGACTGGATATTGGGGACGAGATGCTTACGCAGGCGAGGAAGCGTTGTCGCGGTAGATCGAACGTTACCTTCGAGAAACTACGCATCGATGAGCCTCTCCCCTACAGCGAAGCATTCGACAAGGTATTCATGGCGTTCGTGATGCACGGGTTCGTGCAGGAGGATCGGGAACGCATCATCGATAACGCCTTTGCTGCGTTGCGTCCTGGCGGAGAATTCCTCATCCTCGACTACGCGGAGTGCGAACCGACGGAGTCCTCGTGGCTCGTGCGTAAGGTCTTTCAGATGGAGTGCCCTCTTGCAACAGACTTTGTCCGCCGTGATTTTCAGAGGATTCTAAGCGCGCATGGATTCGAGCACTTCGACGTTCACCTTTACTATCTTGGCCATGTGCGACTCCTCTCGGCGTGCAGGCCGCCGGCTTGACAACAAGAATTGTCCAAGAATGCCCGTGACTAGGTATAATAGAGATAGACAACAAAACCTCCTTGTGCTGCGCGAGGAAGGATGCCCCTCCTCCTTCCTCGCGTCCTTCTTCTTTGCATTACTCGATAGCGCGCTTGCCGCATTGGGCGAGAGCGCGGATAATATGCCAGACATGTCGACCGCCAAGCGAACAATCCTCAGGGTGGTCGCGCTAAGGAAGTAGATATCATGCAAGCAAGACCTATTGAGGAGTTAGCGAAGAAACTTCGTCTGAAGATAGCCCCTGAGGTGTTGGAGACAGCCTTCCTCCATAGCTCGTATTCCAACGAAAAGAGCGATCCACGCGGATCGAATGAGCGGTTGGAGTTCCTCGGAGATGCGGTAATCGGCCTCGCTGTCACGAGCTACCTGTACAAGGAGTACCCAGATGATGATGAAGGGCAGCTGACCAAGGCGAAGTCTGTGGTCGTCAGCCGTCCAATGCTCGCGGAGAAGGCGAAGGAGATCGGCCTTCCCCTCTATCTCCGTTTGGGTAAAGGGGAAGAGGCGAACCACGGGCGCGAGCGCGCGAACAACATGGGGAATGCCTTTGAGGCGTTGATGGGAGTGATATTCCTGGAACGCGGCTTTTCCTATGCGGCGCGGTTCGTCATCCGCTACCTCAAGGACGAGATCGAGCGCTGCATGAGCGAGCAGTCAGCGACCGGCGATTACAAGAGCCTGCTGCAGGAGACGGCACAGCGCCTGTTCTCGTGTCGACCGACTTACACGGTGAGCCAGACGAACGGGAAGGCGCACCGCACACAGTTCACAGTGACGGTCGCCGTGGCCGGGCATCGGGGCAGCGGGCGCGGGCGGAGCAAGAAGGAGGCCGAGCAAGCGGCGGCAAAACAGTTATACTTGATGCTCGAAGAATTCTAGATGCCCCTGTAGCTCAGTTAGGATAGAGCAACGGTTTCCTAAACCGTAGGTCGGAGGTTCGAATCCTCTCGGGGGTACCAGT
>JAGGSM010000103.1 GCA_021159105.1 Candidatus Bipolaricaulota bacterium | reverse complement strand
CTCTGCCGCGTAGCGCACCGCCTCGATGATCTTTGCATAACCCGTGCAGCGGCAGAGATTCCCTTCTAGCGCGGCGAGGATCTCCTCATCGTTCGGATCGGAGTTCACACTGAGGAGTGCGTAGGTGGACATGATGAAGCCCGGCGTGCAGAAGCCGCACTGCACCGCTCCCTTCTCCACAAACGCCCTCTGGATCGGGTGCAGCTCCTCGCCGCGTGCTAGTCCTTCGACGGTCAGTACGTCCTTGCCATCGACCTGTGGGGCGAGGACGAGGCAGGAGGCTACCGCTTTCCCATCGATGAGGACCGTACACGCCCCGCATTCCCCCTCACCGCACCCTTCCTTGGCCCCGGTCAGTTGTAGATCGTCACGGATAAGATCGAGGAGGCGCTCGTCATCGCGCACATCGCGCTCCTCAACGCGTCCATTCACTGTAAAACTGATTTTCATAGATGTTCCTTTACTGCAGTAAGTGACGGCTCAATTTCGATCGCCGTCCCGGCAACCCTCCGCGCAGTGACGATGTCCTTGAGCCCGTTCCCGGTGACCATCACCGCAGCCCTCTTACCATCGATCGTCCCTTGTTCGGCCATCTTCAGCATCCCGGCGAATGGGGCGGCGCCGGCCGGCTCGGGGAAGACCCCGGTTCTCCTCGCCATGGTGGCGATCGCCGCCATGATCTGCTCATCGCTCACGGTGATAAACTCGCCGCCGTTTGCGTGCACGTACTTCACCGCCTTCACGATGTCGCGTGGCTTGCCGACGCAGATGCTGTCAGCGACCGTCTCGGCCTCAATGTCATCAATCTCAACGCTTGTCCCGTCGTACTTGGCGTAGGACGCAGCGATCGGGGCCGATCCCTCCGCCTGCACTCCGATCACCCGTGGCGTGCGGTCGATCATCCCCAGCTCTCGCAGTTCGTGGAATCCCTTGCAGATACCGCTCACCACCGAGCCGTCGCCGACTCCTACGAAGACGACATCCGGCACATCCCACGCCAGCTGCTCGGCGAGCTCCAGCGCGCCGGTCTTCTTCCCTTCAACGAGATACGGGTTCACCGCTGCAGAGCGGTTGTACCAGCCGAATTCCTCCGCTGCCTCAGCGGCGAGATCGTAGGCGACATCGTATGACCCGTTGACCAAGAACACCTTCGCTCCATAGATCAGAAGCTGTGTCACCTTCGCTTCCGGGGCTGTGCGCGGGACGAAGATCATCGTCTCAAGATCGGTCGCCGCGGAGAAACCGGCGAGCGAACTCGCCGCATTTCCCGTGGAGGCTGCGGTGACGATGCGTTTGCCCTTCTCCTGCGCCTTGATGACGACGACCGAGCTGGCACGGTCCTTGTACGAGGCGGTCGGGTTCTGACCATCGTCCTTAATGTACAGGGCCTTCAGTCCGTGTTCGCCAGCCAGCTTGGGGAATTCATACACCGGAGTGTACCCGACGCGCAGTGGCTGAATGAAGCGGCGATCCTCGATCGGAAGAAGCGGCAAGTATCGCCACATCGTGCGCTCCGTGTCGCGCGTGAGCGTCTCCTTATTGAAGATCTTAGCGATTCTCTCATAGTCGTAGATAACCTCGAGCGTCCCTCGCCGCGGGCCGCAATCCGGGCACGTGTACTCGATCTCACTTGGGTCATACTCCCGCCCGCATGTTACGCAACGCAGCGCCTTTATCTCTCCCATATTCTGCTCCTCTCCTTCCCAATCCCTGGGTCGAGTTCTAGGTTCACCGCAAGACCGTAATCAATCGCCAGCTCGACAAGTAGTTAACCCCGTTCCTCGTGCTATTCATGGTGACTCCTCCTTTGCAGCGATGTCAATGATCTCACCACGAAGGGCACGAAGAGCACGAAGGAGTCAAAGAACAAAGCGCTTGATTCCATTCTTGAGCTTCATGACATTGAAGTTGATCAGAAGTCCAATCCCAACCCCAGCCAATCGCATGTAAGTCAACAACTGCGCCTCGTGTATGCTTTTGATCTGCTCAACGCTCTTCAATTCAATGATCAGTTTGTCTTCGACTAGTACGTCCACCCGGTAGCCGCAGTCGAGACGCACGCCTTTGTACTCCACTGGTAGTGGATGTTGAAGCTCGAACCGAATTCCATTCAGCTTGAGCTCGTGTGCAAGGCACTGCTCATACGTCGACTCCAGTAAGCCTGGTCCTAGTTCTCGATGCACCTCAAGCGCACACCCGATTACCCTACTTGATAATTCATCGAACTCCATTCTTCGTGTCCTTCGTGCTCTTCGTGGTGAATCCCCTTCGACCTCGGATATTGCTCGACAAGTGGCATCCATCTTTGGGATCTCAACGTTAAGTTTTCCCCTTCATAATGAGAAAGGTCACCTTACTATACCAAGAACGGAAGCGTCCCTTCTACCCCGCGCAGCACTGTGACCATCTCCGCGATGTGCCGCAGCGATTTCGACCCGT
>JAGGSM010000050.1 GCA_021159105.1 Candidatus Bipolaricaulota bacterium | reverse complement strand
CTGCCTGTCAACCGTCCCAACTGGCCTGGGAGAACCGTGGCTTACAGCACGGAGTGTTCACCTACTTTGTTCTTCAAGGGATGGCCGATAACTCAGCCGACACGAACGGTGATGGGAAGGTCTCCTTCCGTGAGCTGGGCGCATACGTGACCGATAAGCTCGCCTCTTGGTCGCAGGGGCGGGCGGAGAAGCAAAATCCGGTCGCTGAAGGCTCGGATGAAGCAAGTGTTGTCATCGTTCCCGACATCAACGATCGCTGCCGCACCCGTCTCGTGGCACACTACACGTTCGATGGCAACACGGATGATCCTGTCGGCGGAAGGGATGGAATCAACCACGGGGCGCAACTCGTCCCCGGTATCATCGGGCAGGCGTACGAGTTCGATGACGATCCAGATCACAACACGTACATCGTTGCCGATTCCTCGTTTGAGCCGGGGACAGGACCGTTCGCAGTTTCTGTATGGTTCAAGACGGATGAAGTGAATCCAGCTGGCTGGATCTTCTCCACGCACAACACGGATAACTGGTACGCCCCGACCTACGCATTGCTTCTGGGAAGAGATGGAACGTTGACCTTTCGCACGAACGATGCTCCCGCACTGCACCGGCAGGACCTGCATAGCGAGAATTTTGGGTGGAATGATGGACAGTGGCACCACGTGGTGATCGAGCGCGATACCGACGGACGGAAGGACCTGTGGGTCGACGGCTCACTGGAGGCAAGCGAATACTACTCTTCGCAGAACATCATCTGTGGGAATCATCCGTTCACTATCGGGGGCACCGCGTACTACAACTGGAACTACGACCGTTCGTTCCAGGGGACAATCGATGACCTCAGAATCTACGAGGGAGTCCTCTCCGAGGATGATATCAGGGGCCTCTTTGCGCAGGGAGTTCCAGAGAAGCCGGTCTCCTTTCCAGACGTAGATCTTGAAGGAGCGATCAGAAAGGCGCTCCACCGTCCGACCGGGCCGATCCTCAATATCGATCTGTTGGGTATAAGGCAGCTCGATCTGTCGGGGCTTGGAATCAAGGACCTGACAGGTATCGAATACTGCCGCGATATGAAGGTCCTCACTATCAACAACGCACAGATCGCTGACTTTACGCCGCTCTCTGCAATGCGCGGTCTGCATTGGCTGTATCTGGAGAACGACAATATTTCCGATATCTCCTTTCTGGCAAACACCCGTACGCTGAGAATCCTCGACCTTGCTGGGAATCATGTCTCTGATCTTTCTCCAATTGAGGGATGCCCTCTACTGTGGAAGGTCTTCTTAACAAACAACAACGTGTATTCGCTCGTGCCTCTCCCGTATGGCAGGGAGTTCTTCCTGGCCGGAAACGCCATTACATCCCTTGCACCACTTGCCGATTCTACGCATCTGCGGGTTTTAGATATTAATGGTAACAACGTATCCGACATCTCTGTTCTTTCTAAGTCTCCTTGGTTAAAGTATCTCAACCTTTCCAACAATAAGATCTCCGACCTAAAACCGCTCGTCGATAACCCCGGCGTTGAAAAGAACGACGTCCTCGACGTGAGAGGTAACCCGCTCGATCTCTCTTCAGACTCAATGGTCACTGAGCAGATCGAAGAACTTCGCAGCCGTGGGGTGCAGGTGACTACCGACTAAGGACTCTTCTGACGAGGAAGGAATTCTGTGGCGTGACCGATTCCGCGCGAGATCGGTCGCGCCCTTTTCTTGTTGTCGATTACAGCGTCCTACTCTCACCAACTTCCGTCATCTTCCAGACCTACGCTTCGGGTTGCCGGCCACGATGCTATATATCCACCGTTTCTTGCGACGTATAAGGATGAGAGAACTGGGCGCGAGGGCGGAGTTGGAATGGAGGAAACAAGGAGTGCGGAATGGAGAGGTTTGAGGGGCGTTTCTTCGAGCGACTGTTGGCGCAATCGATCGCCGATGATCTGGCCGGCTTGTCCACGGTTGATCCCGTGTCAGGACCTCCACTGTTGCGGGACTTGGTCTCACTTCCCCAGCGGGATAAGCATCTGCGGAAGGAACTGATGGCATCGGACGGGACAGGCGAGGTGCTGCAGCTGAGCGCTGAGGCAGCCGCTGAATTCCCTGGGGTTGCTTGGGCAGCGGGATACCTTGTAGACGAAACGTCCGGTGGATTGAATCTGATCGCCAAGGCCAATGTTCCCGATGCTGTCTTGCCGCTGATCGAGCGCTACCAGCCGGATGCCCACATGACTGTACATGTCCGTACCGGGCGCCCAGTCTACCTTGTGCGCACGGGGGAAAAAAGGATCCCTGATCTTGCTTCCATGTTCGTTCTCCCTATCTGCCACCACGGGGAAGCAATAGCCTGCTTGATGATAGCATCTGGCTCGCAGAATGCTCTTTCGGAACGCACGCGAAACTTGCTTGAGGAGGTCAGCGACTACGCCGAGATCGTGATCTCACGAATTCTCGCCGAGGAGAGGGCGCGGAAGATCGAGAGTGGGCAGCAAGATATGCTGGCGT
>JAGGSM010000179.1 GCA_021159105.1 Candidatus Bipolaricaulota bacterium | reverse complement strand
TGGCGTCATGTTTCTCTGGTGTTTATGGTGTGTTTGGACGCGACAGGGCTCTTCTCGTTGCCTGATATGCAAGTGCATTTGGGTCAATCGTTTAAGAGACCGCGATAGAAGTCGAGGGCGCGCTCGCCCCACGTCTCGCTTATGTTGCTCATCCCTTGCTTCACTAGCTGCCGCGCGCGCTCACGGCTGATGGACATGATCTTGCCCACATCGGATAGGTTGTACGGGAATCCGTCTTCAATTCCGTAGTGCAGGCGCAGCGCGAATGCCTGCCTCGCTGGAAGCGCGTCAAGGACCCCCTTCAGCTCATCGTGGAAGAGGAGCCGCAGGGCCTCATGCTCCGGGGAGAGCGCCGATTGATCCTCGATGATGTCCTCCAGGACCTCGTCTCCTTCACCGCTGAGGACGCGATCGAGCGAGGTGATCTCGTTTACCTGCTTTTCGATCTGGCGCAGGCGCTCGACGGACATCCCCAGTGCCTTGGTGATCTCTTCGTCGGTCGACGCCCCCTCACGATCGAGGGCGCGCATCTGCTCCAGCCGCCGCACGGCGCGGAAAAGGTAATCGGGGATGCGGATCATACGTGAGAAGTCGGTAAGAGCTGTGAGGATCGCCCGCCTGATCCACCACGAGGCGTAGGTGCTCAGCTTGAATCCACGCTCTACATCGAAGCGATCGACCGCCTCGATCAGCCCGACGTTCCCCTCCTGAATCAGGTCGAGGAGTGGCAGACCGGCCTCCGCGTACTCCTTGGCGATCTTAACGACCAGCCGCAGGTTGGCGGTGATCAGCCGCTCGCGCGCTCCGTCCTTCCCAGCGTTCATGGCGCGCGCTACTTCACGTTCCTCTTCAACGGAAAGGACCGGGAAACGAGCGATCTCGCGGTAGTAGATGTTCAGGATATCGACCGTATCGCGTGATATACCCTCGCTCGCGGTCTGTTTCTGCTCTGCTGTTTCGCTCATATCGTTCGTCTCCTTGTTACAGGTACAAACTTTACGCGACAGGAAGGGTAATCTTCAAACCGAATCCGGGAACGCACTCGCGCTAACATCGATCACGTCGAGCTCTGTGACCAGGGCAGGAAGACCCAGAACTCCGCTCAGGCTGGGCATTGTCCTCCCCTCATCCCCGGAGATGAGCTCCTTGATGTACAACCCGCCCTCCCCGCGCAGGATGAGCTCCACTTCACGCTCGGAGACGATCTTCGCCTGCGCATCGATGAGGCGGCGAACGCGCACGAGATCCGCACGACGGTGCGATACGCGATGCGGAGTACGTTGATTTATCTGGCCGATGAGCGAGCTCACCGCGGCCAGCAGTTTATCTTCTTCTACGGGAGAGGCGAGCGATACGAGAGCCCGGTACGTCTTCTCAGCGTGCGTCTCCTTGACGAGAGCGACACTGTCGCGAGAGACGAAACGCAGATCGTTCACCTCGACCTTCCCCGCCGCTGTCGTGTTCACCTGCTCTCTAAGCGCAACAAGGTCGAGGCTGCGCACGTGCGGGGCGACAACTTCGAGGACGAACGGTCGGCCGCTACCGAGCATGCGGGCATCGATGTCCTCGCGCCCGGCACCGTGCAGGTAAGCCTCCTTCGAGCCGGCGGCCTCCAGGAACGGGGCAGCGACCAACTCCTCCACGGATTCCGGGTACTGCTTGCCCGTGAAGTTACATGCAGAACACCCTTTTCCCTTGCACACCCGACAAGGCCAGCGGGTCTGCGGGATGCCGCGCAGGAGCTTGCGATAACGACCATAAACGTAAACAGAGCGGACTTTCAGAGTGATCGTATCGGAAGCAAGATCAATGACGTACGACAGGTGCGGACGCTCGAAGTCGACAGTGCCGTGGCCAACGTGAGCCTCAAATGCCTTTCCCATCTCACGATTGAACGCGTGTTTGAGCGGCTCGTAGGCATCAGTGGGAAATCGCTCAAGGAACAGCTTCTCCCCTTGAATCAGTCGCGGGGTCGGTCTCACGCCAAACAAATACGTATCGAACTCGATTCCATCGCTCATCGCGCTTGCACGCTCGGCCAATCCGTCCACTTCCTCGAACGCTCCACCGCAGACCCAGCACGCTCCCGCCTTTCGGTTCACACCGCGCGCAGATAGAGCCGTCTGCAGCTTCAATCCACGTTCGGAGTTGGCCAAGCCGTGGCCAAGCTTGGCGAACGCGCGTCCCAGGCACTCATCGCAGATCGGGCCGGCTCGCACTATCCTTTCTGCTGTTGCAAGCATATCATCGGTTACATGCAGCATATCATCGGTCATCCATGTTTCCTTATTTAGGCAGTATTTTGTTGACTTGGGAAGCGCTCCCGCCATGGGGCATTTTACCTGATCGGAGGCTCGGCATCACTGACAGGACAAATGCACTTGACTTCTTAAGCGCTTTGTGCTAAGAATAGAGTTACTCGATAATAGCAAACTCATGCGAAAGCTGGGGACGCAAAGCTACGGGCCTAAAGGGAGGAAACTATGGTCGCCGAGCCGCCGAAAGTGA
>JAGGSM010000162.1 GCA_021159105.1 Candidatus Bipolaricaulota bacterium | reverse complement strand
GAGTACGTCAGATTTTCAAAACAGTTTAGAGATACTTTATAAATATAAATTTGATTATGGTATTGAGCTTAGTGGTGACTTACAAATTATTAAAGACCCTACTACGCAAGAAGATTGGGTAGTAATGCCAAGTGTGCGTTTTAGAATGATCTTTTAAAATACTAAGAGCTATAAGGGTAAATCGTTTTACGGAGACGGGACTTCAGTCCCGTTTTATGGGACTGAAGTCCCATCCCCAAGATGCTTAACTTAGTGTAAGTATTTAATGTTTTAGTTGTATCTTATCTTCCATCGGCAGGGAGTGGTCAATCGCCCATTCAGAGGTTGATCCATCATATAAACGGGCTTCCTTGTTGCCTAGCAGTTCATGAGAGACGAACCAGGCAAGAGATGCACGATGCCCTGTGTGACAGTAATTGATCTGTGCACCGGTTAGCGAAAGATTATTGGCAGCATAAATCTTTTTAATGTTGTCAAGACTTTGAAATGTTGCGCTGCCATTGACAGTTAACCAGTCGTAAGAGACGTTGACTGCATTGGGTAGGGAGCCGGCACGCTCTTTACCATTGCCTGGGTAGATACCCATATATTCGGAGGGGCTTCTATTGTCCACCGCCAATGCTCCCTTTTCAAGAGCCACCTGTACGGCTTTAGCGTCGGGAACATAGTTGGCTCTTACATTGGCTTTGAAGACTTTTGTCTCTGCTTTATTGATACCATTCTGTAATGGATAAGTTCCCTGCCCATGACTGGTCATTCCACCATCAAGGATCGAGACCAGATCGTGCCCTAACACTTTAAAGGTCCAATATACCCGTGTAGCACAGGCCATCTCCACAGCACTAGTCCCAGTGGTGACCAGCACAACATGGGTATTATTATCTATACCCAGACTACCGATCAACTTTTCCAGTTGTGGTATTGGGGGTATTTGGTGAGCAATTTTCTTTTCCGACTCGCCTTGCCAGTCATCATAGCTGGAATTTATTGCACCGGGAATATGATATAGCTTATATGTCTTGGCATCCTGAAGGTCTAGTATCACCATCTGTTCCTTGTCAGGATTATTGTATACCCATTCAGGTGTGACCAATGGCTGGGCTGAGATGGCAAAGGCAGTGGTGAGGGAGAGTAGTAGAAATAGAGTAAGGTTTTTTATCATGGTTTTCCTTAATATTAGAAATTTACTTTCCGGCGGGGTGACTGGATATTAATCCAATCCACCCCGATATTGCTTATAGTCCAGGTTGTGGGAATTTTGCCTCTTTTTCAATCTTCCATTCCTCTTCGATAAGCTCCTTCATCGCCTGTTCAAGAAACTCCGGTGCAGCCCACTCATTCACATCGAAGTCGTTCTTGATGTAGCCATGACTCAGCATGAAGTCCTTCCCTATTTTGATGCAGGCCAGGTTCTTAGGCGATAGGTTTGGTACCATATCTACGTGCTTTATACCTTCGTAGGTGTCATCGGCATCACGGTAGAATGTCCGGCCATCGAGAATCACCGCTGCGGCTTGTTTATATTTGTTTGCCCAGCGCCCTGCCTTGATCATGTTCTTCATATACATAACTACTAATTCAGGATGCTCCTCTGCCATCACATCCGAGCAGGTGATGATGTTGGGAGTGCTCTCAACCTGTAGTGTCCAGTCCGGGTGTCGTGAGAGATCCTCGATCATCTTGATCTTTCCGGTATCCTCTTGTATGTGCTGGAGATTCTTGCTCTGCGTATATACTGCATCCACTTCACCATTGAGTAGCGCGTCTTCCAGCGAGCGAAGCTTCTCACTATCTGAATGCTTACCGCCTTCAATCCATTGATCCGCCGGATCATATATGGGTTTCATATCGGGGTCATAATACCCATCAATATCTTCGTAGGGAAACTCCACGATCTCGATGTCATCCATCGTCATGCCGTTTATCTTCAGCATGTTTTCGATACCCGCATGCTCTTGGATACGCCACCAGTCACTTCTAATAGGGTTGAGACTCTTCGATAGGCCGATCTTCTTGCCCCTCAGATCCTCCATCCGCCAAAGGGCATCTTCTGCACGCACTGCCATGGCGCCACCTTCGTACAGCATCGTAGCTCCCAACAATCTGGTTCTGCGATAGTCGGCATGTGCATTGACCGGCGGATAAAGAGCACCGTGGCGGATCATATTATCGAGATTGTGAATGAAATGCGGATACATATCGTTCTCGGGGCGGCTACGAAGATATCCGTAGTCAATTCCTGCTGCCCTGAAATCTGCTGCAGCCCAGCCTAATCCCACGTCAATATTACCGGCCGACACTACCGGGCAGTTGGTGAAGAAGAATTCATTCCACTTTAATGGCGCTGTGTGGAGTTCGATGCTATTGTCTTTGTTTTGCATATTATTTTGCATATTATTTCCCTATTTATACTATTAATATATGTCTATATAACTTCGGGTCGAATTACCCATATGTTATAAACTATGGGGTATCTTAGCACTTATACTATGCCTAAGTAAATCCAAAAAACGAAAATTA